>NZ_CAUGIN010000023.1:0-45548 GCF_959599685.1 Lachnoclostridium phocaeense | reverse complement strand
CTTTGGCAGGACTGTCAAGAAAAAAATAAAAAAACTTAACTGTCCGCTGCAAACTGGCTGTAGTACAGGTCTGCGTAGAAACCCTGCTTTGCCAAAAGCTCCTGATGGGTGCCCTGCTCGATGATGCGTCCCTTGTTCATAACCAGAATCACATCCGCCGTCTGGATCGTAGAGAGGCGGTGGGCCACCACAAAGCTGGTGCGGCCCCGCATCAGCGTCTCAAAGGCCCGTTGGATGCGGATCTCTGTCATGGTGTCTATGGAAGAGGTGGCCTCGTCCAGGATCAGCATAGGAGGCAGGCAGAGCATGATCCTGGCAATGCACAGAAGCTGCTTCTGCCCTTGAGACAAGTTGCCGCCGCCCTCGGTGATGATGGTGTCATATCCCTCCGGCATACGCATGATAAAGCTGTGGGCGTGGGCCTTCCTGGCTGCCTCGATGATCTCTTCCAGGCTGGCGCCGGGCCGGCCGTAGGCGATGTTGTCCCGGATGGATGCGGATTTCAGCCAGGTCTCCTGGAGGACCATGCCGTAGCTGGTGCGAAGAGAGTGGCGGGTGATCTGGCGGATGTCGTGGCCGTCCACCTGGATGGAGCCCTTCTGCACATCGTAGAAACGCATGAGCAGGTTGATGAGGGTGGTCTTTCCGCAGCCTGTGGGTCCCACGATGGCGATCCGCTGCCCCGGCTTTACGGAGAGATTCAGATCCTGGATCAGGGGCACGCCCGGCGTGTAGGAGAAATCCACATCCTTCAGGAGAATGCGTCCCTCCGGCTCTGTCAGCACCACTGCGTCTGCAGGTTCCGCCGGAGCAGCCGGCTCGTCTATGAGCTCGAAGACCCGGGCGGCGGAGGCGATGGAGTTCTGGAACTCGGTCAGCACGCCGGTGATGTCATTGAACGGTTTGGTGTACTGGTTTGTGTAGCTCAAAAAGCTGGAGAGCTGTCCCACAGTGAGCATGCCCCCCATGACAGAAAAACACCCCGCAATGGCTACGCCTGCGTAGATGGCCGAGTACATGAAGCGGGTGGCGGGGTTGGTGATGGAGGAGAAGAAGGTGGCCTTCAGCGAGTACTCGGAGAGCCTTTTGTTGATCTCATCAAACTCTTTATTTGCCTCGTCCTGGTGGCCGAAGGCCTGGACCACCTTGATGCCCCCCAGCATCTCGTTGGTGAAACCGGTCAGTTCGCCCCGGGTCTCAGACTGCTTTTTGAACATGGTGAAGGATTTCTTTGAGATGAAATCTGCCACCAGAAAGGACATGGGGCTTAAGACGACAACCACCAGGGTGATCCATGGGTTGATGCCCAGCATGAAAAGGATCGTTCCCACAATGGTGGCCACGCCTGTAAAGAGCTGGGTAAAGCCAAGGAGCAGGCCGTCCGAGAACTGATCAATATCTGTGATGACACGGCTTAATAGATCGCCCGAGGAGTGCCGGTCTACATAGGACAGAGGCAGCTCCTGCAGATGGTTGAAGGCCTGAACGCGAAGGTCGCGGACAATGCGGTAGGTGACCTTGTTATTGATGTGGTTCATGATCCACTGGGCTGCGGCGGTGATAGCAATGGAGAGGAGGATCCCTGTGATCACGGCCATAAGTCCCGCGAAATCCACCTGCCCCTCCCCCACGATGTAGTCCACGCCCCGGCCGGTGAGGATGGGGACGTAGAGGGTCAGTCCCACGGTCAGTGCCGAGAGCAGGAGAGAGAGGACTACAAGAGCGGTGTAGGGCCGGATGTAGTGGAGGATCCGTCTCAGCGTTTTTTTGTTGTTCTTCTTTTTGTCTGATGTCTCTTTATGCATTTGCAGATGCCTCCTTTCCGGCAGACTGGGATGCGCAGATTTCCTGGTATACATGGTTGGAGGAGAGAAGCTCCTGGTGGGTGCCGTACCCGGCGGGACGCCCGTCATCCATGACAAGGATGTGGTCTGCACTCTGTATGGCAGATACCCGCTGGGAGATGATGAAGACGGTCATGTTCCCTGTGTTCTCCCGGATGGCTTTGCGGAGCCTTGCGTCGGTGGCAAAGTCGAGGGCCGAGGCGCTGTCGTCCAGAATCAGGATATCCGGCTGCCCCACAAGGGCCCGGGCGATGGTAAGACGCTGCTTCTGCCCGCCGGACAGGTTGCTGCCTCCCTGCTGGATCACAAGGTCAAGCCCCTCCCTTTTGCTGTCCACGAACTCCCTTGCCTGGGCCGTGTCCAGCGCCCGGTAGATCTCCTCATCTGTGGCATCCCGTTTGCCCCACTGCATATTTTTGCGGAGGGAACCGGAAAAAACAGTGGCCTTCTGGGGCACGATGCTTACCCGCTTCCGGATGGAGGAGGGCTTAAGGGACTGCACATCCTGTCCGAAAAGCCGGATGGTGCCGGAGGTGCAGTCGTAGAACCGGGGGATCAGGCTTGCCAGAGTGGATTTGCCTGAACCGGTTCCCCCGATGATGCCGATTGTCTCTCCGGGCATGGCGGAAAAACTGATGCCGTGGAGTGTCTCCTCTCGGGCCCCGGCATAGGTGAAGCCCACATTTTCAAAGGAAACAGCAGGATGTCCCTCTTTGGCAGGGGAGAGTAAGGGGGCCTCCCCCTCGTCGGAAATGGAGGGCTCCACATCGAAGATGGCACCTACCCGGGCGAGACTGGCGAGAGCCCGGGACAGAAGGATGATCAGGTTGGCCAGCTTCACAAGCTCTGTCAGGATCTGGGACATGTAGTTGATGAGGGCGATGACCTGCCCCTGTGTCAGATTCCCTGCATCCACCTGCCGTCCCCCAAAATAGAGGACTGCGATGATCCCCAGGTTGATGATGACGTAGGTGAGAGGATTCAAAAGAGCAGAGATCTTCCCCACAAAGAGCTGTTTTTTGTACAGCCCGCACGTCTCCTGGCTGAACCGTTCTTTTTCCTCCTCCTGCCTTGCAAAGGCCCGGACAACCCGGATGCCAAGGAGATTTTCGCGGGTCAGAAGGAGAACCCTGTCAAGCTGCCTCTGGACTTTCTTGTAGAGGGGCATGCTGACAAGGAGGATGGTGAAAACAACCACAAGAAGCACAGGGATAGTGACGGCAAAGGGAAGGGCCGCATGGACATCCACGGTGAAGGCCATGACCATGGCGCCCAGAACCACAAAGGGGGAGCGCAGGAACAGCCGGAGGAACATGTTTATTCCATTCTGCACCTGATTGACGTCATTGGTCATCCGGTTGATGAGGGTGGAGGTGCCGATAGTGTCGATCTCCTGGTAGGAGAAGGTGCCAATGTGGGCAAACAGGTCGCTGCGCATGGTCATCCCGGCACTGACAGCGGACTTGGCCGCAAAGTACTGGGCAGTCAGGGAGAAGGAAAAACCCACGATGCCCAGGAGGATGAGGAGAGCCCCCATCTTCCAGAGGTAGGGGCCATCGTTTCCTGCAATCCCCACATCGATCATCTGGGCCACGACCAGAGGGACAAAGAGTTCAAAGGTCGCCTCCAGCATCTTGAAGAGAGGGGCCATGACGGTGATAAAAGGATGGGGCTTTAAATAATTGAGTAGACGCTTCATTGTTGTGATCCTTTCTCTGTTGGTATCAGTCTGCTTTTCTGCATGTTTCTTTCAGTTCTTCGTACATTTTTTCAGAGACAGGGGCAGCTGTGCCGAGCCGCCGGGCTTCCCGGACGATATAGCCGCTGAATGTCTCAAGCTCTGTGGGCCGGCCGGCATTGACGTCCCGCTGCAGGGAGCTGGTGGCATCATACTGGAGTTCGTAGTGGAAGCGGTGAAGGATAGCATCCCGGTGCGCCTTTGTGACGTGGATGCCTTTGGCCAGAGCCACATGCCAGGCCTCGTCCACGAGAGCCTCGTAGATAGCAGCTTTTTGTGGATCATCCCGGAGCTGGCCGATGGAATTGTTGTAGAGGGCTGTCTCTACATTGTAAGCGCAGTTTAATATGTATTTTTTCCAGATCTCTGCCTGGATATCCCGGGAGGCAGTGCAGTCCACGCCGGCTCCGTTGAGGAGGTCTGTCACATCACAGCATTTCTTCCAGTCGGCAGGATCCGCATCCTGGATGCCCACATAGAGGTTGGCAAACTTATCCTGCTGGGTGACAGAGTAGTCGGCATTGGCAAAAGCCACGATGTAGATGAGGGAGTCAATGACAGTGGCCCGGGGCAGATACTCCCGCACCCGGTCGCCGGGATCAGCCCCGTTCATGACCGGGATGATGACCGTATCCTCAGACACACAGCCGGCCAGGGAGCGGCAGGCCTCCTCAAGAGAGTAGTTCTTCACACAGATAAAAATGTAGTCCTGGGTTTCCAGATCCGCCGCTGTCTCCACTACATTTTCCGGGTGAACGGTGCGCTCGCCCCGGTAGTCACTGTGGAGGATAAGCCCTCCTGACTGGATGGAGGCACCTCTGTTTCCTCTGGCGACAAAGGTGACATGAGGGTATGTGTCCGCCAGCAGGGCGCCCACGTAGCCGCCTACGCCTCCCAGTCCAAGGACCGTGATTTTTTTGTCTTCAAATCGTTTCATGATCTATATCCTTCTTTCTTTGCGGGGCCGGGGCGGAGAGAGAAGATGCCGCCGGCGCAGCCGCTTTTTCCTTTTAATATGAAGTGCGGCATGCACAACAAATATATTATACCATACCCCAAAGGCTGGTGAAATACTATTTTGGGAGAGAGGATAAGGCTGCCGGGAGCTGGGAAACCATTCAAAAAAGCTATGGCAGGATATAGGATACAGGTATTTGTTTTTTGATGCAGGCGGACCCTATAATGGGAGGGAAGATAAGAAGTACAAGGAGGGATTTTTATGGAATACCGTATACTTCCAAGAGGAGGAGAGAAGATCAGCGTGATCGGACTTGGAGGAGGATATATCGGCGAGGGCGGTGAGAAGGAGATGAGGAAGGCCCTGGAGCTGGCTGTCGGGCGGGGAGTCAATTACTTTGACCTGGCCATGTCAGAGGCGTCTCCCTTTGCTGTATACGGAGAGACTCTGAAAGACAGAAGGAAAGAGCTCTACTACCAGGTGCATTTTGGGGCTGAGTACAGGACGGGAAAATATGGCTGGACCCTGAGCCTGGAGCGGATCAAAAAGTCTGTGGACTGGCAGCTTAAAAATCTGAAGACAGATTACATTGACTTCGGCTTTGTGCACTGCATCGACGAGGAGGCAGACCTCAGGAAAGTCCTGGAGGGCGGCACGCTGGACTATATGAAGCAGCTGAAGGAGGCGGGAGTCATGCGCCATATCGGGCTTTCCTCCCACACGCCGGGGATCGTGAACCGGATGCTGGATACAGGGCTCATCGACATGGTCATGTTCAGCATCAATCCGGCCTATGACTACCGGCACGGAGACTATGCCATCGGGACGGTAGACGAGCGGACGGCCCTGTACCGCCGGTGCGAGGCGGAGGGAGTCGGCATCTCTGTTATGAAGGCCTTCGGGGGTGGACAGCTTTTAAACGCAGGGACTTCACCCTTTGGGCAGGCCCTCAGCGAGTACCAGTGTATCCAGTATGCCCTGGACAAGCCGGGCGTACTGACTGTTCTCCCCGGCCTTAGGGGAACCGAGGATCTGCGTCGCCTTCTGGGCTTTTTTGAGGCCGCGGAAGAGGAGAAGGACTACTCTGTCCTGGGTTCCTTTGCACCCCGGGAGGCGGAAGGCGTCTGTGTCTACTGCAACCACTGCCAGCCCTGTCCTTCCGGCCTGGATGTGGGGCTGATCAATAAGTACTATGACCTTGCCATGGCAGGGGATGCGCTGGCCAGGAACCACTATCTGAATCTGGAGAAGAAAGCTTCCAGCTGTACTGGATGCGGCCACTGCGACAGGCGCTGTCCTTTCCAGGTGAAGCAGACAGAGAGGATGAAGGAGATCCGGGATTATTTTGGTGTCTAAGGGAAGAGGGCCGGGAGAATGCAGAGTAAGAAAACCGTCTTGTTTTTCGAATTTTATGTTGCTACAATGATAGGAAAAGGCGGAAGAATCCGCCAGCTGCATGGAGGAGAGACATTCTGAATGAGCCATATTCTGATCATAGACGACGACACAAACATCAATAACCTGCTTAGAGAGGCGCTGGAGAAGGGCGGTTACACCTGCAGCCAGGCCTACTCCGGCACTGAGGCGCTTTTGCGCCTGGACATGGAGCCCTTTGACCTGGTCCTCCTGGACCTGATGCTGCCGGGCATGTCCGGGGAGAGGGTGCTGGAGGAGATACGCAGAAAGAGGGATATCCCGGTCATTGTGCTGACTGCGAAGGACCGGCTGGACGACAAGGTGGACCTCTTAAAGAGCGGGGCGGACGACTATGTGACAAAGCCCTTTGAGATACGGGAGGTGCTGGCAAGGATCGAGGTGCAGCTGCGCAGGCGGGGGACAGCCGAGGCTGCCGGGGACACTCTGAGCCACAGGAAGATGACCCTGGACAAGGAGCCCTTTAAGGTCTTTGTGAGGGGAAGAGAGCTGCCCCGGTTTACACGCCAGGAGTTTGCCATCCTGGAACTCCTCCTGTCCCACCCGGGGCGGGTCTACAGCAAGGAGGAGATCTTTGAGTACGCCTGGGAGGAGCCCTACATGGGGGAGACCAAGACGCTGGATGTGCACATCAGCAATATCCGCAGGAAGATAAAGAAGGAGACGCAGGAGGAGTACATTGAGACTATATGGGGTATCGGCTACCGTATGCCCCGGTAAGCTTTACCTTTTCTTTAGATTTTATTTGCGAAGGATTAAGGAAAGGTCCTTAGAATGTAAGACAGATCGAGAGAAAAGGAGTGAGACATATGAGTGAGCTGCTGCTGCAGACAAGAGCATTGACAAAACAGTACGGCAGGCACAGGGCAGTAGACCAGGTGAGCATGCATATAAAGAAGGGGGCGATATACGGTTTTATCGGCAGGAACGGAGCGGGCAAGACCACTACCCTGCGGATGATCAGCGGTCTGGCCTCCCCCACGGCGGGAGAGATCGAGCTGTTCGGGTGCAGGGGCCGCGAGCTGAGCCGGATACGCTCCAGGGTGGGCTGCCTTATCGAGGGGCCGGGCCTCTATGGAAGCATGTCTGCCAGAGACAACTTGAAAATGAAGAGCATGCTCCTTGGCGTGTACAAGAGGGGATACGAGGAGGAGCTTCTGGATATCGTGGGCCTTGGGGGCGTGGGCAAGAAGCCGGTGAAGAGGTACTCCCTGGGCATGAAGCAGAGGCTGGGCATCGCCCTGGCCCTGGTGGGAGAGCCGGACCTGCTGGTCCTCGACGAGCCCATCAACGGCCTGGACCCACAGGGGATCGCGGAGGTGCGGGATACGGTGCTGAAGCTGAACAGGGAAAGGAATATGACGATCCTCATTTCCAGCCATATCCTGGAGGAGCTCTCCAAGATAGCCACAGACTACGGGATCATCCACAACGGGACTCTTCTCCAGGAGTTGACGAACGAAGAGCTGATGGAAAAATGCAGCGAGAGGCTGGAGGTCACACTGGATGACCCGGAGCGGGCTGTTCCGGTGATGGACCGCCTGGGAATAAAACGATACCAGGTGGCAGACAGGGAGCACATCTATATTTTTGAGAGGCTGGAGGAGAGCGCGGCGCTCAACATGGCCTTCGCAAAGGCAGGAATCCCTGTGCGGGGCATCTCTGTCACAAACGAGGAGCTGGAGACCTATTTCTTAAAACTGACAGGAGGCGGGGCAAATGCTTAATATGATAAAAATGGAAACATACCGGATGCTCCACACAAGGAGCGCCTATGTGATCCTCATCGTGCTGACGGGGTGCGTGCTTTTTACTAATATCATGAGCCGGGATGAGTATCGGGCAGACACAAGGAAGGCGGCCGAGGCATCGGTGGATATGGTGCAGGTGAGTCCCTCCTCGCCGGATGAGAGCGGGGAGGAGACGCCCAATCTGGGTATGACTGTCACTCTCCCCACCACACCTGGAGAGCAGGTGACTGTGTTTGACCTGTTTGCGGCAAATATACAGGGGCGATTTATAGCTCTTTTTATTGCTATATTCACGATTTTGTTTTCCGGGGCGGACATGAGCAGCGGCTATGTGAAGAACACAGCGGGACAGGTGAGGAGCCGGGCGGCCCTTGTGGCGGCCAAGGCGGTGGCTGTGATGGTGTACACAGTGTTTACCATCCTCTTTTTCGTGGCCATTGAGGCGATTTCTGATGCCTTGCTTTTTGGAGCTTTGGCCTGGGGTGACCCGGGCGAGTTCCTCCCTTATCTGGGAGCGCAGACAGCGCTGCACTGTACCTTTATGGTGGTCCTGTGTGCCCTTACAGTGATCATACGGAGCAGCGTGCTGAGCATGGTGCTGGGGGTGCTGCTCTGCCAGAACCTGGCTATCATCCTGTACGGCGGGGCGGAGACACTGCTGCGCAGGATGGGGGCTGGAGATGTTGACATTATCTCCCACACCATCACGGGAAAGATTGCCATGCTCCCCCTGGCGCCCTCCGCGTCAGACGTGACAGGAGCGCTGCTGACAGCGGCCCTGTTCCTTGTCCTGGCGGCAGGCCTGGGGGCTCTCGTGTTCCAGAAGAGGGATGTGTAGGGGACAGGAGAAGTCAACAGGAGGAGCATTTACAGAAGGAGAGACAGGATGCTGACTATTATCCTTATAACAGGTATCGTGATCCTGGCGGCAGTGCTGTGGAAATACCAGCGGCAGATGAAGGACATCTGCCGCCAGATTGCGTTCCTGCGGGAGCACGACAGCAATATGCTCATCACGACCCAGATCCGGGCCGGCGGGGTGGGCGAGCTGGCAGAAGAGCTCAATGAACTATTGCTGGAGATGAAAAGTGAACACAGAGAGTACATGGAAAAGGAGGGAGAGATTGCCCGCATCTACACGGACCTGTCCCACGATATCCGCACGCCTCTCACCTCCCTGGACGGGTATTTTCAGCTCCTCCGGGAGACCAGAGACCCGGAGGAGCAGGAACGGTATATCCGCATCATCCAGGAGAGGATCGGCAGTCTGAAGGAGATGCTGGAGGAGCTGTTCACTTACACGAAACTCCAGGGCGGGCGCTATGAAATAGAGAGGACAGCCTGCCGGCTGAACCGGATCCTGAAGGAGACGCTGTTTTCCTACTACGAGGAATGGCTGGCGCTTGGGATCAGACCGGAGTTTTCCATTCCTGAGGAGGAAATCTGTGTGGAGGCAGACCCCCGTGCCCTCAGACGGGTCATCCAGAATCTCATTAAGAACGGGATGGACCACGGCGAGAAGAAGATCCGCATTGCGCTCAAGAGGCAGGGGAACAGGGCTGTCATGACCTTTGCCAACCAGGTGTCCTGTCCGGACAAGATTGATACAGAGCATGTGTTTGACAGGTTCTACAAGGCAGATGAGGCAAGGAGCCGGACCTCCACGGGGCTGGGCCTCTCCATTGCCAGAGAGCTGGCCCGCAGGATGGAGGGAGATATCGCCGCCCGTATGGAGGAAGACTGGTTTGTGGCTGAGGTGCAGCTTGCGGCGCTGCCATGTGGAGCAAAGGGGTATACAGAGGACGTGTGAAAAGAAAATAAAAAAGGGCTTGACTTTTCTGCGTATCTCTGTATAATTTATTTCATAAATACTTTAGCACTATAAAGTGTAGAAGTTTTAAGTGATAAAGCGACAGGAGGAAAAGGACATGAAGTTAAAAAAGGTAACAGCAATCTTACTGACAGCAGTCATGACAGCCGCACTTGCAGCCTGCGGAAGCAGCTCAGGAGACAGCTCTGGAAGCAGCGGAGATGACGCAGGCGGAAGCGGTACATATACTATAGGAATCTGCCAGCAGATGGAGCATGCGGCTCTGGATGCGGCCACGGAAGGGTTTCAGGATGCCTGCCGGGAGCTGTTTGGCGAGGACAATGTAGAGTTTGACGTGCAGAACGCACAGGGAGAGCAGACTATGTGCTCCACCATCGTTAATAATTTTGTTTCTTCTGATGTAGATTTAATTCTTGCCAACGCTACCCTGCCTCTCCAGACAGCAGCCCAGGCGACGTCAGACATCCCGATCCTGGGAACTTCCGTTACTGATTATGGCAGCGCGCTGGGAATAGACGACTGGACAGGAGCCACGGGAGTGAACATTTCAGGGACAAGCGACCTGGCGCCAATCGAAGAGCAGGAGGATATGCTGCTGGAGCTTGTGCCGGAGGCGAAGACAGTGGGGATCCTTTACTGCTCCGCAGAGTCCAACTCCAAGTACCAGGCAGAGCTTTTTGAGGCAGAGCTGGAGGCGGACGGCATTTCCTACAAAGAGTACACAGCTGCCGACTCCAACGAGATACAGTCTGTGACTCAAAACGCGGTGGAGGAGTGCGATGCCATCTACATCCCCACGGACAACACCATGGCGTCCAACACCCAGATCATCAACAATATCTGCCTTCCCGCCAAGGTCCCGGTGATCGCGGGAGAGGAGGGCATCTGCAGCGGCTGCGGCGTGGCCACGCTCTCCATCAGCTACTACGATCTGGGATACCAGACCGGCGAGATGGCATACAAGATACTGGCAGAGGGAGAAGACATTGCATCCATGGAGGTGGAGACAGCGGCCCAGGTGACGAAAAAGTACAATCCCGCTATCTGTGAGGAGCTGGGCATCACCATCCCGGAGGGATATGAGGCCATAGAAGCCGAGTAGAGGAAAAGCTATTGACTTTTCCTGGCAAAGTGGGTATATTGGGACATGTAAATTGCATAGGGGGAGCTTGTAGACAGGCTGAGAGGAAGTTGGGAACTTCGACCCGGGAACCTGATTTGGATAATGCCAACGTAGGGAAATAGATGAGAGACTGCGGGAAATGGCATGATGCCATTTCCCTTTTCTTATTTTGCGGGCAGGTCAGGAAATTTACAGACAACAGAACAGGGCAGGACCATGTGAGTGAACAGTGAATGGATAAGGACGGTTCACGAAGGGGTGCACCACCGCGGGTGTATTCTTTCGTGAACCTTTTTTTCTTGGGACATATTTCTGCTGTCCCTTACCAGAGGACGACTGCCCGGAAGAAAGGAGGAGGGTTTTGTGATCACAGCGCGCATTAATGGACAGCCGGAGACGTTTGCGTCGTCCCTTTCTGTCAGTGCATTTCTGGAAGAAAAGGGATACAGGCCGGACCGGGTGGCCGTAGAGCAAAATGGCTCCATTGTGCCCAAAAGGGAGTATGAGAGCCGCCTTATCGAGGACGGAGATACACTGGAAGTCGTAAGTTTTGTGGGAGGGGGCTAGAGAAGATGCAGAACATCCAAGTAACAGAAGAGGAGATCCGGCAGGCCCTCGTAAGTCGCCACACAGAGGGCATCCAGGCACGGATCAGCGCCGCCCGGGTGGCGGTGGCGGGCCTTGGAGGTCTTGGGTCAAATATAGCGGTCAGCCTTGCCAGGCTGGGGGTGGGACATCTCCATCTGATCGATTTTGACAGGGTGGATGTGACCAATCTGAACCGGCAGCAGTATTTTGCCGACCAGGTGGGCATGCCAAAGACCGAGGCCCTTCGGGAGAATCTGCTGCGGATCAATCCCTGGCTGGATCTGCGGACAGACTGCCTGCGGGTGACAGAGGAGAACGCTGCCGGGCTGCTGCGGGACGACACCTATATCTGTGAGGCCTTTGACGTTGCGGAGCAGAAGGCCATGTTTGTCCGGACGGTGCTGGAGCAGCTGCCGGAGAAATATCTGGTGGCCGCCAGCGGCATGGCAGGGTACGGGGACGGCAATGAGATCCACACAAGGAGAGTTGTCTCCCGCTTTTACCTGTGCGGGGATGAGAAAACTGAGGCTGCAGCAGGACGGGGGCTTATGGCGCCCAGGGTGGCTCTCTGCGCGGCTCATCAGGCCAACATGGTGATCAGGCTCATACTGGGCGAGAGTTAGGAAGTTATCACAGGCAGAAACGAAAAGACGAAGAAATGAAAAAGCGCCGGCCAGGAAAAGCCGGCGGGGAAGGAAAGAAAATGGAAACAAGGATAGACAGCAAAAAAGACACATGGAAACTGGGAGATCATACATTTACATCCAGGTTCATCCTGGGATCCGGAAAATATTCCCTGGACCTGATCCGGGCAGCCGTGGAGCATGCGGGGGCTCAGATCGTGACTATGGCCCTGCGCCGGGCAAATGAGGGAGGACTTGCCAACATCCTGGATTACATACCGGAAGAGGTGGCTGTCCTGCCCAACACTTCCGGTGCGAGAAACGCCCAGGAAGCGGTGCGGATCGCAAGGCTGGCAAGGGAGGTCTGCGGCAGTGACCTGATCAAGATCGAGATCATGCGGGACACCAAATACCTGCTCCCGGATAACTATGAGACGGTCAAGGCCACAGAGATCCTGGCAAAAGAAGGGTTTACCGTCATGCCCTACATGTACCCGGATCTGAATATGGCAAGAGACATGGCGGAGGCGGGAGCTGCCTGCATCATGCCGCTGGGGGCACCCATCGGTTCCAATAAGGGGCTCTGTACAAAAGAGTTTATCCAGATCCTCATTGATGAGATCGATCTCCCCATCATCGTGGACGCTGGGATCGGGAAGCCCTCTCAGGCCTGTGAGGCCATGGAGATGGGGGCTGCCGCTGTTATGGCCAACACCGCCATCGCCACATCGGGAGACATCGCGGCCATGGCCGGCGCCATGAAGCTGGCTGTGGAGGCGGGACGCGCCGCTTACCTTGCGGGGATGGGAAGTGTCCGGGCAAAAGGAGGAAGCGCCTCATCGCCGCTTACCGGGTATCTGAGAGATTAACAGTTGGCATAGAAGGAGGCTTGCGAAAATGAGCGCAGAAAATCATATAAATGAGAGCATTTTAAACGATGAGATCCGGGAGCATCAGCGGGAGAATCGGATCGACCATATGACGTACCTGCCGGATATGGAGGATATCGGCTCGGAAGTGATGGACAAAGTTATAGCTGAGATGGACCGCTATGACTACGACAGCTACACGGAAGCGGACGTGAGACGTGCGCTTGCAAAGGAAAGCCGCTCCCCGGAAGATTTCAAGGCCCTTCTCTCCCCGGCAGCTATGCCGCTCCTGGAAGAGATGGCCCAGGCGGCACAGGCGGAGACCAGGAAGCATTTCGGCAACTCGATCGCCATGTTCACGCCGGTGTACATCGCAAATTATTGTGAAAATTACTGCATTTACTGCGGATTCAACTGCCACAACAAGATAAAGAGGGCCCAGCTTGACGAGGCGGAGATGGAGAGAGAGTTTGCGGCTGTCGCAGAGACCGGGCTGCAGGAGATCCTGATCCTGACAGGGGAGAGCAGGAAGAAATCTACTGTGGAGTATATCGGAAAGGCCTGCCAGATCGCCAGGAAATATTTCCGTGTCATCGGGCTGGAGGTCTACCCCATGAACTCGGACGAGTATGCGTACCTGCAAACATGCGGGGCAGACTATGTGACGGTCTTCCAGGAGACCTACAATTCCGACAAATATGAGACTCTCCACCTGGCCGGACACAAGCGGATCTTTCCCTACCGGTTCAACGCCCAGGAGCGGGCCCTTATGGGAGGCATGAGAGGTGTGGGATTTGCCGCCCTTTTAGGGTTGGACGATTTCCGGAAGGATGCATTTGCCACCGGCATGCATGCATATCTGCTGCAGAAGAAATATCCCCACGGGGAGATCGCCTTCTCCTGTCCGCGGCTTCGTCCCATTATCAACAATGACAAGATCAATCCCATGGATGTCCACGAGGCCCAGCTTCTCCAGGTAGTCTGCGCCTATCGGCTGTTCATGCCTTTTGCAAGCATCACCATATCCAGCCGGGAATGTGCCAGAGTCCGGGATAACCTGGTGCAGATCGCTGCCACCAAGATCTCGGCGGGAGTCAGCACCGGTATCGGAGAGCACGGCGATGATGTGGCGGATCGGGGCGACGAACAGTTCGAAATTTCAGACGGCCGGTCGGTTAATGAGGTCTATCATGCCCTGGAGTCCAACCATCTGCAGCCTGTCATGGCGGAGTACATCTATGTGTAGGAAAGAAATGGCAAAGAGAGGCCTTCCGGATGAGGACGTCCTGTCCCGGGTGGCGGTGGTGACAAACCGCCATCTGGCCGCACGGCCCTACCTGGAGCAGATCCGCCGGGTCTGTCAGTTACATCCGGCGGCTGTGATCGTGCGGGAGAAGGATCTGGAAGAGGAGGATTACGCCCGCCTGGCCGGACAGGTGCTTGCGATCTGCCGGGAGTACCAGGTGCCCTGCGTATATCATACATACCCGGAAGCTGCGCTATGTGCAGGGGTGGATGCCATCCACCTGCCGCTGGCGCTTATGAAAAGATACAGGGAAACGGGGATTTTAAAGGAATTCATCCATGTGGGAACATCGGTCCATTCTGTGCGGGAGGCTGAGGAAGCGCTGCGGCTGGGCGCCACCTGCCTGACTGCGGGGCATATTTATCTTACGGACTGTAAAAAAGGGCTGCCTCCCCGGGGAACCGCCTTTCTGCAGGAAATCTGCGCTCTGGCGGATGTGCCGGTGTGGGCCATCGGCGGTATACATATGGGCACGGGTCAGATGAAGGAAATCCTGTCCTGCGGAGCGGCGGGCGGCTGCATCATGTCGGAGATGATGCGGATATAACTGGAAGGACTTGTCAGCCTGTGGAAAAAGAATTAGAATAAAAACAATACCTCAGATGAAAGAGAACAGGAGGAATATATGGCTGAAGTCAGAAAAAAATTGAATTTCCGCGGGAGGGTGCAGGGCGTGGGTTTCCGTTACAAAGCCAAATACCTGGCCCAATCCCTGGGGATCACAGGCTGGGTGAGAAATGAGATGGACGGGACCGTGACGCTGGAGATCCAGGGAAGGCCCCAGCTTGTGGACAAGCTCCTGTACAGCCTGAACCACGACAGCTTTATCGAGATTGACTGGATCGATGGGAAAGACCTCCCGCTGGAGGAAGATGAGAAGAGCTTTAAGGTCCTGCTGTAATGTGAATACTGTTAAGTACTGCCATTCTGTAAGGTGAGGAGGGACAGGGCATGGAGGATACACTCTGGAAAGAACTGAAATCTGTGTTGGAGCAGGAAGGGGCTGCGCTGGCAGGGTGCGGGGATCTGGCCGAAATCATGTCCCGGCAGGAGCATACCCCGCCATATCCTGTGGGTGTGGCCGTGGCTGTCCCGGTTCCGGAAAAGATCGTCCGGCAGATCCAGGACGGCCCCACGCTGGAATACTATGAGACCTACCATTCCCTGAATCAGAAACTGAACAGGATCGTGCTGGCCGGAGAGGATTTCCTGAAAAGCCGGGGATTCAGGGCCTATGCACAGACTACGGACAGAGTCAGCCAGGATGAAAACTGGATCACGCCTCTTCCCCACAAAACAGTGGCCACGAGAGCAGGGCTTGGATGGATAGGGAAAAGCTGTATCCTTGTGACGGAAGCGTTCGGCTCAGCCATCCGCCTTTCGTCGCTTCTCACAGACGCCCCTCTTCCCTGCGGACAGCCGGTCACAAGTTCCCGCTGCGGCGCCTGCAGGGCCTGTGTGGATAACTGTCCTGCACATGCCTTGAAAGGGACACTGTGGAGTGCAGGCATGGGCCGGGAGGCATTGTTCGACAAGGATACCTGCTATAAGAAACAGGTGGAACTTATGCGGCAGCGCACCGGGATCGAGGCGGACTTGTGCGGAAAATGCTTTGTCGTGTGCCCTTATACCCGCCGCTATCTGGCAAGGGAAGACGCAGAAGCAGGCAGATAATTCAATAGGATAACAGACAATAAGGAAAGTATTCAGAGGTAAATACAAAATAACATACCAGTTACTGCAATTCCGGACGTAATACTTTTTAAAAGTATTACGTCCGGAATTGCAAAAAGGAGGACAATTATGAAACAATTTGTGATGGCGCTGGATGCCGGCACCACCAGCAACCGCTGTATTTTGTTTGACAAACAGGGGAATATATGCAGCGTAGCTCAGAAGGAGTTCACTCAGTATTTCCCGAAACCGGGCTGGGTGGAGCACGATGCGGATGAGATCTGGTCCACCCAGCTTGGGGTAGCGGTGGAGGCCATGAGCAAGATAGGGGCGGAGGCTACGGACATTGCTGCGATCGGTATCACGAATCAGCGGGAGACTGTTATTGTGTGGGACAAAAAGACAGGGGAGCCCGTCTGCAATGCCATTGTGTGGCAGTGCCGCAGGACAGCAGGTTTTTGTGACAAGCTGATAGCAGAGGGCCTGGAAGATATGATCCGCCGGAAAACCGGTCTTAAGATTGACGCATATTTTTCCGCCACAAAGATCAAGTGGATCCTGGACCATGTGGAGGGTGCGAGACAGCGGGCTGAAAGGGGAGAACTCCTCTTTGGCACAGTGGAAACCTGGCTGATCTGGAAGCTGACAAAGGGAAAAGTTCACGTGACAGATTACTCTAACGCATCCCGGACCATGCTTTTTAATATCAATACCCTGCAGTGGGATGAAGATATCCTGAAGCTTCTTGATATCCCTGTTACTATGCTGCCGGAGGTGAAGCCTTCCAGCTGTATTTACGGGGAGAGCGATCCCTCCTACTTTGGCGGCAGCATCCCCATCGGAGGGGCGGCCGGAGACCAGCAGTCGGCTCTTTTCGGCCAGACCTGTTTCCAGCCCGGGGAGGCAAAGAATACCTACGGTACAGGCTGCTTCCTGCTGATGAATACAGGGGAAAAGCCGGTGTTCTCTGACAACGGCCTGCTCACTACCATTGCCTGGGGACTGGACGGAAAGGTGAACTACGCCCTGGAAGGATCCATCTTCGTGGCCGGAGCAGCTATCCAGTGGCTCCGGGACGAGATGCGTCTGATCGATTCCTCCGAGGATTCGGAATATATGGCAAATAAAGTGCCAGACACAAACGGCTGCTATGTGGTGCCGGCTTTCACGGGCCTTGGTGCGCCTCACTGGGATCCCTACGCCAGAGGAACCATTGTGGGCATTACCCGGGGAGTCAATAAATACCATGTCATCAGGGCTACCCTGGAATCCCTTGCCTATCAGGTCAATGACGTGCTGAAGGCTATGGAAGCGGATGCAGGCATTACATTGAGCTCCCTCAAAGTGGACGGAGGAGCCAGCGCCAACAATTTCCTGATGCAGTCCCAGGCGGATATCAGCAATGCCCCTGTGAACCGGCCCAGATGTGTGGAGACCACGGCTATGGGGGCTGCCTATCTGGCCGGACTTGCCGTCGGATACTGGGAGAATAAGGAAGAAGTGCTGAAAAACTGGGCCAGTGACCGGATCTTTATGCCTCAGATTCCTGAGGAGGAGCGGGAGAATAAGATACGGGGATGGAATAAGGCGGTCCGCTATGCTTATCACTGGGCAAAGGATGAGTAGTTGTGAAAATGTACAAAAAAATATTCTTTTGCTGGACAGATATGGCTAAATATACTAAAATAGATATATTAAGAGCTTAGCGCCGGAAATGTACAGTGCCCGCCTGATCCGGGAGAGAGGACATGCGGCGCGATATTTAAAGGACGGAGGTAGCATAGCATGAAACGAAATGTAATCGTAGGTCAGTCTGGCGGCCCTACAGCCGCCATCAATTCAAGTCTCGCGGGTGTATACCGCACGGCGAAGGACCGCGGGGCAAATAAAGTGTATGGAATGCTTCACGGCATACAGGGCCTTCTGCAGGAGAGGTATCTGGATCTGTCAGAGTATATCACCACAGAGCTGGACGCAGAACTTTTGAAGAGGACGCCTGCAGCTTTCCTCGGATCCTGCCGCTACAAACTGCCGGAGATTCATGAGGATAAAGCGGTGTACGAGAAAATTTTTTCTATTCTCGACAAGCTGGATATTGAGGCGTTTATCTATATCGGTGGAAATGACTCCATGGACACCATCAAGAAACTTTCCGACTACGCTATTGTGACGGGACACCCGACCCGTTTTATCGGATGCCCGAAGACCATTGACAACGACCTGGCTCTTACGGACCACACACCGGGCTACGGAAGCGCTGCAAAATACATCGGCACATCTGTGAAAGAGATCATCCGTGACAGCTTCTGTCTGGAGTACAGCAAAGGTCTTGTGAGCATTGTAGAGATTATGGGAAGAAATGCAGGCTGGCTGACCGGAGCTGCAGCTCTGGCAAAAGGCGAGGACTGCGAGGGCCCGGATCTGATCTATCTGCCGGAGATTTCCTTTGACCTGCATGCTTTCAGCGATAAGGTAAAAGAGCTTCTGTCAAAGAAACCTTCTGTTGTCGTTGCCGTTTCCGAAGGAATACGGACAGCTGACGGTACTTATGTGTGCGAGCTGGGCAGCAGCATAGATTTTGTGGATGCTTTCGGACACAAGCAGCTTTCCGGGACAGCTTCCTATCTGGCCAGCTTTATTGCGGGCGAGATCGGATGCAAGACCCGTGCTATCGAGCTGAGCAGTCTTCAGAGATCCGCTTCCCATGCGGCATCCAGGGTGGATATCCTGGAAGCCTATCAGGTAGGCGGTGCTGCAGTGAAAGCAGCGGACGAGGGAGATTCCGGAAAGATGGTTGTTCTGCAGAGACTTTCGGACGATCCATACCAGTGCGGCACGGAAGTAAAGGACGTGCATAAGATTGCCAACGATGAGAAACTGGTGCCAGGAGAATGGGTCAATGAGGAGGGCACAGGCGTGACAGACGAATTTGTTGCTTATGTGCGCCCACTGATCCAGGGAGATGTGTCACCCGTCATGGTAGACGGAATTCCGCGTCATCTCTTCCGGCCATATAATCTGTAGAGTATAAGTATATAGGATATCATAACCTTAAGAGAGGACCCGGACGGAGAAGGCCGGGTCTTCTTATGTCCTGGAGAAAGGATAACTGTAAAAAATACACGGCCGCCTGCCTTTACACCCCGGCTTTGGGGCGTTATAATACTTTCTGGACATGATCAGACAAAGAGAAGGAGGACATAAATTATGAAAAAGAGAATGAAGAAGCTCAGTGCGATCCTCATGGCCTGCGCCATGGCGGTATCCATGCTGACAGGATGCGGCAACAGCAACGAAAGCCAGGATAATACAAAAGAGACGGAGCCTGTGGAAGTGAATGTGACAGCGCTGAAAGGACCCACTGCCATGGGAATGGTCAGTCTGATGGACGATGTGGACAATGGAAAAGTTGACAGCGAAAATTATAAGTTTACTATAGCAGCATCCATAGACGAGGTGACACCGGCAATATCCCAGGGAGAGACAGACATTGCCGCAGTGCCTGCCAATGTGGCCTCTGTTCTTTATAATAAACTGGAGGGCGGTGTTCAGGTTCTGGCCGTCAATACACTGGGAGTTCTCTATATAGTAGAGAATGGCGACACCGTCCAGTCTGCGGCGGATCTGAAAGGAAAGACCATCTATGCCAGCGGGAAAGGAGCCACGCCGGAGTATGCCCTGAATTATATTCTTCAGCAGAACGGCCTGGATCCGGCGGCGGATGTGACCATTGAGTGGAAGAGCGAACATTCTGAATGCGTGGCGGCCCTGGCCCAGGATCCTTCCGGCATCGCCATGCTGCCCCAGCCTTTTGTGACAACAGCCCAGATGAAAAATCCGGATCTCAGGGTTGCCCTGGATCTGACAGAAGAGTGGGACAAAGTGCAGGAAGACGCGCAGGAACCCGGCGCTCTGCTTACCGGTGTTGTGGTTGTGAGAACAGAATTTGCCAAAGAGAACCCGGAAGCAGTGTCCGATTTCCTTGAGAGATACAAAGCGTCCGTTGATTTTGTCAACGAAAATGTGGACGAGGCTGCACAGCTTGTAGGTCAGTACGACATTGTCACCGCGGAAGTGGCTCAGACAGCAATCCCCGAGTGCAATATTGTCTGCATTACAGGCGATGAGATGCAGGAGAAGCTGTCCGGATATCTTTCTGTTCTGAACGACCAGAATCCGGAAGCTGTGGGAGGAAAATTACCAGATGATGACTTCTACTACACCGGAGAGTAAGGAAGGAAAAAGAAAAGGAAAGATCAGGCTGTGGGCCGTTCTTGTCTGGCTGGCAGTGTGGCAGCTTGTCAGTATGTGGATAGGACAGGAGATACTTCTTGTGTCTCCTGTCACTGTTGTCTGTGCTGTTGTAAAACTGGCGGCCACAGCAGAATTCTGGCTTTCCATCGCCTCCTCCATGATCCGGATTGTAGGAGGATTTCTCCTGGGTGTGATCCTGGGGGTGGTTCTTGCAGGACTTTCAGCAGCGTCAGTGCGGCTGCGGGAATTTCTGCTTCCATTTATTGTGACTATCAAATCCATCCCGGTGGCATCCTTTGTCATTCTCGTTCTGATATGGGTGTCCTCCAGAAACCTGTCTGTGCTGATTTCATTTCTGATGGTATTTCCTGTGATCTACACGAATGTTCTGGACGGCATCAGCCAGGTGGACAGGAAACTTCTGGAGATGGCCAGAGTCTTTGAGATTCCCTTTGGCCGCCAGATTCGCAGTATCTATGTCTCCCAGGTCCTTCCCTATTTCCGCGCCGGCTGCTCTCTGGCGCTGGGGCTGTGCTGGAAGGCCGGCGTGGCGGCGGAAGTCATAGGGATTCCCCAGAATTCTATAGGAGAAAAACTCTACAATGCCAAGATTTATCTGGACACATCGGCGCTTTTTGCCTGGACGCTTGTCATTATCTGTATCAGCGTTCTGTTTGAAAAAGGATTTCTGAAGGCCATCGGGTACTGTGTCCGCCGCCTTGAGCAACGGGGATGAAAATGAGCGAAAGAGAAGTGAGAAAATGCCTGAGATCATAAATATAAGCAAATCATATGGGGAACACAGAGTACTGGAACAGTTTTCACTTCATATACAGGAGGGGGAGACTACCTGTATCATGGGCAGATCCGGATGCGGCAAGACCACGCTTCTTCGTATTCTCATGGGGCTTGAGACGGCCGATGAAGGAGAGACCGGCGGACTGCCTTCCATGAAGAAGAGCGCTGTATTTCAGGAGGACAGGCTGTGCGAAAATTTAAGCGCCATGGCTAATATACGGCTGACATGCCCGGAAAGGACGGCAGAAGAAATCAGAAATGAGATGAAGAAGATTGACCTGGGTGGCTGTGAAAATCAGCCGGTCCACGAGCTCTCCGGCGGAATGCGGCGCAGGGTGGCTCTTCTCAGGGCTCTCCTTGCGCCCTGCCAGATCCTGTTTCTGGATGAACCGTTTAAAGGTCTGGACGACGAGACACGCAGGAAAACCATTGCGTATACAAAAGAGGCATGCCGGGGCAGGACTGTGCTTTTCGTGACCCATGATGAAAAGGAAGCAGAGTTGATGAGGGCGGTGAAAGTCGTGTTCCTGGATGAGGGACAGATGCGCTGAGATATCTGCCCGGTAAAAAACACAGATCCGGGCTGTCGGAAGACAAAGGTCTGACGGCGGGACCGGCAGATAAAGGAGAAACAAAAAAATGAACACACAGGTACAAAACCAGGAAAATCCGCTGGGATACAAAAGTATACCGGCGCTTTTGAAAAGCTTTGCCATACCAAGCATTATTGCCATGGTAGTGAGTTCCCTGTACAATATCGTGGATCAGATTTTTATCGGCCAGGGTGTGGGGTATCTTGGAAATGCTGCCACAAATGTAGCCTATCCTCTGACTACGATCTGTCTTGCCATCGCGCTTCTTATCGGTATAGGAAGCGCTTCGCGTTTTTCACTTCACCTGGGAGCAGGGGAGAAGGACAGGGCATGCCGCGTTGTGGGAAACGGCATCAGTATGATGGTTGTCTTTGGCATGATCTATGCGGTACTGGTGGAAATCTTCCTGCATCCGCTTCTTACTGCATTCGGGGCAACGCCGGATGTGATGCCCTACGCAATCGAATATACACGGATCACGGCGGTGGGAATGCCATTTCTTATCGTGACAAACGGTATGAGCAATCTGGCCAGGGCGGACGGAAGCCCGAAGTACTCTATGACCAGCATGCTGATCGGCGCCATTGTCAACACGATTTTGGATCCGGTCTTTATCTTTGTTTTTCACTGGGGTGTAGCCGGCGCTGCCTGGGCCACGGTGATCGGACAGATCTGCTCGTTTGTGTCGGCAGTGATATACATAGGGAAATTTAAGAACATAGAACTGAAAAGGGAAGATATCCGTCTTGTCCCGCAGGAATGCCTGAAAACCGCATCACTGGGCATGAGCAACAGCCTGAATCAGGTAGCCATTACGTTTGTCCAGATCGTGCTGAACAATTCGCTGACATACTACGGGGCGTCATCTCCATACGGAACAGACATCCCCCTGGCGGCCTGCGGAATTGTCATGAAGACAAATGCCATACTGCTTGCATTTATTATAGGAATTTCCCAGGGAAGCCAGCCTATCATCGGCTTTAACTACGGGGCGAAGCAGTATGACCGCGTCCGGAAGACCTACAAGCTGGCCATCAGTGTGAACCTGGCCATTTCTGCCGTGGGATTCATTCTCTTTCAGTTTTTCCCGAGACAGATCATTTCCCTGTTCGGGACAGGAGATGAGATGTATTTTACCTTTGCTGTGAAGTTTATGAGGATCTTCCTTTTCATGATCATTGCAAACGGCGTTCAGCTTATTTCCTCAAACTTCTTTTCGGCTATCGGAAAACCGGTGAAAGGACTTCTTCTCTCCATGACGAGACAGGTCTTTTTCCTCATACCTCTTATTCTGATCCTTCCGCTGTTCTTCGGGCTGGACGGTATCATGTTCGCAGGGCCTGTGGCGGATTCGGCCGCGTTTGTGACGACTGTCATCCTGATTGTGCAGGAGATGCGGCATATGCGCGGGCTTGAGAAGGCTGCGGCGTCATAAAATTCAGATAATATAGAGGACTCTGACTGTATAAAGCGCAGTAATTTCCTGGCGGGAATTATTGCGCTTTATGTCTTGCATTTTCTCCCGGGCTGTGCTACTATCTACATAAGCTTCAAAAAGCGGTCGCTTTTTTATTCTTCGGCAGTTCGCCGGATTGATTCCTTAGCAATGAGTACAATACAGACTGGAGGTGTGCAGATGGAGCATCAGACAGAATATGACATCCTCAAGCTTGTGGAGAACCAGGGACGCTGTTATGTCAGTTCAGACTGTATGCCGGGAATGCTCCTGGCAACCTGCCTGAAATACCGGCCCAGCCTGCCCAGGGACCAGCTCCTTGCGTGGATGAGACAGATCCTGCAGGAGTTGGAGAAATTCCACCGGTGCAGAGGAAATCCGTGTTACCAGTATGTAAATCCCTACAGCATGGTGGTAGGGGATGACGGGAAGATCCACCTTCTCGATCTCTCCAGTGCAGGGCAGCAGGATCTTCGGAAAAAGCTGCAGAGAAGGAGCATAAGAGAAAGTTTTCTGATGCCGGACAACCAGCATTGTCAGCGGATGAGCCTGGCGGATGACATTTATGGAATTGGGAGGACGTTCCAGTATATGCTGGCAGCGGTGGAGGCGGTACCTCCCATCAAAGGGAACACAAAAAGAAAACTTCAAAAGATCATTTTCAGATGCCTCTGTCATACTCCTGGTCAGGAGACAGGGGGCAGATCAAAGAAACAATATCATTCTGTTCACGAGATATCAGAACAATTTCCAAAAGACAGACAGGAACATAAAAAGACGAAAAAAGTGATAGTTGCCGCTGCGGCTGCCCTGGCCCTGCTGGCTGTGGTAGCCGCAGGGGAAAGAACATTCTTTTCGCAGGAAACCATTTCCGATGGTGCCGAAACAGAGAATGCCGGCGCACGGGAGAAAATCTCCGCCGCAGAGAAGGATAGAGACGGGGAGGACAGTCTAAAATTTGATATGGCCATGCTCTACTTTCTTGAGCTGGAAGATTACGGGGAAAGCCGGAGGCTGTTCGGAGAGATGGCCGGCAGTGATCTTCTGGCAGCAGACTATGAGAAACTGTCCGCCTGTATGGAAGATGCCGATCACATGGAGGAAAGCCAGATAAAGTCACTCCTGGCAGGTATGCAGGAGAGGATACCGGACAGGTCAGACTACAGATATTGTCTCAGCATTTTGCGGGGCTACTCGCTTCTGGGAAAAGGCAGTGCGAATGAGGAGATCATCCGCCTGGGAACACAGCTCTTTTCTCTTCAGGACTGGACAGAGTCGGACTCTGACCACGAAAAAGAAAAAGAGGTCCGGTGGATGCTGGCGGGGGCTTTTGAGACTGCGGAAGATCCGGAGCAGGCAGTGGAACAGTACGGATCAATACTGGAACTGGAGGAGGACGAGGGCATCCGGGAACAGATATACAGCAGGCTGACCGCTCTGCACGGGGAAATGGGGGACACAGCATCCGCCTGGGAACTCTGCCGGCAGGGTCTGGAGGAGCTTCCGGACTCAAGACTGCTTCGGATACAGTATATCCGGATGCAGTGTGCCAACCCGGAAACAGACAGGCAGATCTGTGCGCAGACGATACAGGAATTTCTGCAGGAGATACCGGAGATAGCAGAGGAGCCGGAATTTATAAAACTGAAGGAAGAATATGAGATCAAAGTGGAGGGAGAGGAAGTATGGGTAGGAAAATAGTATGGCAGGTCTTTCTGCTGGTGGCGGTCCTGGCCGCTCTGTATGGCCAGCAGGAGATCTTTGCGCAGGAGGACGCACAGGCAATCTGTGAAGAGGAAGAGAAGGAGCCGGAGGACGGGGAGGAGCAGGGAGAGGAGCAGGAAAAGGAGCCGCCTCTTCCCTATGAGGTTTCTTATGAGGAGCCGGACGGGGAGGAGCAGTACTATACGGTGAAACCACAGGTGACCATCAGCCATCCCGGAGAAACAGGGGAGACTGTTTACACAGTGGAAAATGAGGCGGGAACTGTCCTGGAGGGAAGGATCAGCCAGCCGGGAGGGCAGGCTGTCATTGGGCAGGAGACATTTGCAGAGGGGGAAAACCGGCTCCGTATCTGGATTGAATACACGCCGCCGGGGCAGGAGAAAGAGCTGCAGATCTTTTATGAAAAAGAGCTGCTGTTTAAAGTTGATACGGTTCCCCCAGCCCTGGATATGTGGGTGGACGGAGGAAATATCTGGCATCAGTATCAGGCTGGTCTAGTGTATCAAGCAAGTGAAAATACTGATGGAAGCGGGATTAAATACATCGTATGCTATGTAAATGGAAAGGAGCAGGAGAGGAGCGAAAAAGAGAAGGGATCCTTTGTGATCCGCCAGACTTCTAAGGGGGGACAGGGAATCCCTGTGGCAGCCGCTGCCTTTGACCGGGCCGGCAACCGGACGGTTTGGGAGGGGGAGGTGTATGTGGACGCTTCACCCCCGTCTGTGCAGATCAGCGGTGCCAAGGACTATCTGATCACCAGCAAAGACATTCATGCTCTCTGCGCGGTCTCTGACGACAATATGCTGGACTTTTGCAGCGTACAGACGATCTGGACTTCTCCGGAGGGAGAGGAGACCGTGCTGGATGGGGGAGAATGGAGCGGGGAAGGCGGCAGCAGGCAGGCGGAGCAGATCTTCCAGAATGACGGCATTTACCGGATCCATGTCAGGGCGGCGGATGCAGCGGGTTTTCATGCGGAGACAAAGGTTCAGGTCATTGTGGATAAGAACAATCCGGTTATCACTTATGTGGATGAGCTGGATGGGACCTGGCTGAAGGAATTCTGCTGGAACAGGCCTGTGTCTGAACTCATTACAGATTTTACCAGCTACACGTACAGGCTGACACTGGACGGCGTCCCCTATCTCCCCGGACAGACGATCCGAAAGGAGGGGCGTCATCTTCTGGAGGCTGAGGCAGTGGACGCGGCCGGCAACCGCTCCAGAGCTGCGGCAGAGTTTGCCATTGACCGAACGCCTCCGCAGATTCTGTTTGAAGATGTGGAAAATGGCAGGGCTTATGAGGAGAGAAGAACCTGTACGGTCCGCCTTGGGAACAGCGGGGACTGGATCCGCGAGATCCGTGTCAACGGGAAAAAGATAGAGCTGGATCCGGACACAGATGTGTACACTTGTACATTTGACGAGTACAGGGTCTACAAGATGGAGGTGGCCGCTGCGGACAAAGCAGGAAACAAGGCGGAGCGATCGGTTCTCTTTGAAATCGTGGCGAAAGAGTCTCTGGCCGATAAGCTGCTGTCTCCGGTCAGACAGTCTCTTGGACTGGAAGAGGAGCAATTTAAGCGTGAGAAAGAGACAGAAGAAAAAGAGTCGGCGCAGGATAGCTGGGATGAGACCGCTTTGCCGGCAGTCGTGGCGGCAGGACTTCTGCTTCTGCCGGGGCTTGTCTGCTTCAGACGTATCGTAAAAAAGAAGAGAGTGTGATAAAATAGGAAAAAACAGGCAAGGAGGAAAAAAGATGCAGGCGGTCGTATATAGAGGAAAAGGTGAGATCTGTATGGAAGATAGGCCGCTTCCACAGCTGGAAAAGGATACAGATGCCATTGTGAGAGTGACGCTGACTGCCATCTGCACCAGTGATCTTCACATTAAAAATGGCTCGGTGCCAAGGGCAGTGCCCGGAACCATCCTTGGGCATGAATTTGTAGGCGTTGTGGAGGAGACCGGGCGGAAGGTAAAGAGCGTACATGCCGGACAGAGAGTGGCTGTCAACGTGGAGACCTTCTGCGGAGAGTGTTTTTTCTGCAAAAGAGGTTTTGTCAATAATTGTCAGGATGAAAATGGCGGATGGGCGCTGGGATGCAGGATAGACGGCGGCCAGACAGAGTATGTGAGAGTCCCCTTTGCGGACCAGGCGCTGACGCCCATCCCGGACCAGGTGACAGATGAGCAGGCACTTTTTACAGGGGATCTGCTCTCTACGGGATACTGGGCGGCAAAGATTGGCGAGATCAGGCAGGGAGATACTGTCCTGGTGCTTGGGGCCGGACCAGCCGGTCTTTGTGCTATGATGTGTGCAGCTCTCTACAGGCCTGCCCACATCGTGGCGGCAGATATAGACAGGAGCAGACTGGAATTTGCCAGAAAGCAGGGACTGGCAGACGAATTTGTGGATCCTTCTGAAGTCTCGCTGACAGAAGCACTGCGGGAGTGGACCCAGGGACGGGGAGCGGATGTGGTCATTGAGGCGGCAGGCGGGAAGGACAGTTTTCGGCTTGCCTGGCAGGCGGCAAGGCCCAATGCTGTGGTCGTCATTGCAGCCATGTATGAGGAAGAGCAGATCCTTCCCCTGCCTGAGATGTACGGAAAAAATCTGATCTTCAAGACCGGAGGCGTAGATGCATGCAACTGCAGAGAGATCCTGGAACTGACAGCCCGGGGAAAGCTGAAAGGTGAGTGCCTGATCACCCACAGGGCACCTCTGGCTGATGCCATGGAGATATACCGGCTGTTTGAAAATAAAGAGGAAGGGATCATAAAAGCGGCGCTGACCCCCTAGGGGCAGCGCCGCCAAAACTATCTTAATCTACATAGCCGGTTGTCTGGCCGATCATATAGGGAGTTCCGGTGCCGTCTACAATGTAGGCATCAATGTAGTAGACGCCCAGCTTGAAGCCGTAATTGGCCACATTGATATTGGCGCCGTAGCTGCCGTCACCCCGGTCCGTCAGCTGTATCCACTGCAGGTCACTCTGGTCTTCGTTGGTCCATACTGCGATCTGCACACTCTGCACCGTATCCGGAAGATTGACCAGATCTGTCACGGTCACAGGAATGCCGCCAATGTCGCGCAGATAGGGATCTGCATAGACTGTGCCGGTGGGAACGCGGCCCTCCCGCTCCATCAGCGACTGGGAGTCGTAGTCGATATCTGCCAGCTCCTCAATAAGCTGCGATTTTTTCTTCAGCTCAGCCGCCTCCGTATCAAGACCGAAGCGCTCGGTGAGAGTGGGCTCCGAGGAGAAAAGATTGGTCCCAAGGCCAAGCCGGTTGCCTTCGATCTGTACGCCCAGGGCAGCCAGGGTAGTGGGAAACTGGTCAAAGGTAGTGAAATCTCTCCTTGTCTCAGTCTCCTTCTGGGCAGCGGCATTGATGTAAGCCGTATAGGTCTTTCTGATGTAATCACCGTCCACATCTTCGCAGTAATCACTGTCCATGGTGGGATGGTCGCCGCACAGGACAATAGTCGTGTTTTCGTAAAAATCCTGCTGCTGAATCCAGCGGATGAACGAAGCTACCTGCTGGCTGGAACAGCGCATGACGTTGGAGTACTGGTCATCGCCGTAGAGCTTAGGACAGCCCTCGCACATATACCCGTCTTCAGAATGTGTGTCTACCGTGAGCATAGTCAGGTTAAAAGGTTCCGGCTGGGCAGCCAGTTCAGTTACTTTCTGCTTTGCGAACTCGAACAGCTTCTGATCTTCATATCCCCACCACACAAGATAGTCCTCCGGGATCAGGCCATTCTGGGCCGCATATTTATAATCCATCATTTCGTAGCTGCCGTGTTCTGTAAAATACAGCTCCCGGCCTCCAAAAACCGCATCGGATCCGATGACAAGAGTCTGGGAGTACCCCTGGCTCTCCAGGATATCACCCAGAGTCACAGCGCCGGCAAAGAATGTATCCTGGGTGTCCATGTTGTTCCCGTCGATGGAGACGCTCAGCGGCAATCCGGCGGTCTGTCCGAACATGGCGCCGATGGTCCAGGTTGTGCCGGGCATGGAATAGCCGCCGTTCAGTTTGTCTGTCTCGCCGGAAAAGTCCTCGTTTTCCTGAGCGATCTGGGTCAGCTCCGGAATCACATTCTCGGTAAAAGCGCCGCCGTTTTGGGTGTCAGCGTATGTAGTTTCCATGGACTCCAGGAAGATGTAGATCAGATTTCGCTTTTCCTGGGGAAAGGTCATTTCCACATCTGCCGGGCTTACGTAGTTGTCGTCGATAAATGTAGAGTAGGTTCCTCTGTCTGCCACATAGTTTCCTACATCCAGGGCCTGCCAGGCGCCGTGGACCGACAGGGCGGATACAGATACGGACAGGACAATGGCTCCCGCCATGACAGCGTAGTACCGTTTCTTTTTCCGGAAAGCGGTTAAGATGACAGCCAGGACAAGCAGGATGACGACAGCAGGAACAATGCATTTGACAACGTATTCTTTGATCATGGCGTCATTTGTGCCCTCCAGCGGGGAGGTCAGGTGGTAGATGAGCTCGTCCATGGTGAGGTTGCTCCAGGTGTCGAACATCCACTTGAGACTGCAGGTGATGATCGTGGCAAGTACAGCCAGGAGTACAGCCAGGATCGTGAGCAGTACACGCAGAGCTCGCTTTGCATAAATAGATATTTTTCCCATTTTTTACACACATTTCTCCTGAATTTTACATTTCTCAACCTCTAATTATAACGGTTCTGGAGAAGGTCTTCAAGGAAAAACGCGTAAAAGTAAGGGGGAATGCAAAAGAAAATGCGTGTAGAAAGAAAAAATTCCTAAAAAGGGAGGATGCCGGGTGACCGATTTCTCAGTCCCCGGCATGTATTATGAAAAAGTTTATTCCAAATAGTATTTCTACTACGAAGCGTCTTGATTTATTTGATGATTTTAGTATAAGGCAGAGCTGTGAAGAAAAAGTGTTCAAGAAGTGAAACTTTTTTAAATGATAAATGAACAAATTATGAACAGGACAGATTTTACGCACTTTTTACAAGATCTTGATCTTGAAACAAGAAAAGAACGATATACTGTAGATAAATACAATCCGGAAAGGGGATACTCTATGGTAAAGATTTATGTACTTGATACGAATGTCCTGATCCAGGCTCCGTACGCTGCCGAGTGTTTTGAAGATAACCAGGTCGTGCTGCCCATGGCGGTACTGGAAGAATTGGACAATCTGAAGAAGGCGGAAGGGGAGAGAGGCGCAAGCGCCAGGCGGGCCATCCGATTCCTGGAGCAGATGCGACAGAGGGGCGATCTGCTCTCTGGTGTGGAGCTTCCCGGTGGAGGAAGCTGCCGGGTGGAAAAGAATTATGTGGATGTCCAGCTGCCGCCGGAGCTCTCGGAGGAGGTCATGGACAACCGGATACTGAAAGTGTGTCTTGGACTGAAAGAGACACACGAAGAGCAGGTGATCCTTGTGACAAAGGATATTCTTCTCCGTATCAAGGCACAGATCCTCGGGATATCTGCCGAGGACTTTACGACAGAGCAGGTGTTTGACAACGAAAACCAGTATAAGGGCAGGATCGAGGTGTACGTGCCAGAGGAACTTTTTAAGGATTTTAAAAAGAAAGGGATTCCTGTCCAGAGTGTGTATGTAACAGACGGGGAGGATGGCAGAATTGTCCCTGAACTTACAGAAAACCAGTTTGTCATATTGAAGGCGGACCAGTCAGTGAAAAAGACCCACCTGGGAAGGGTGGAAAACGGAGTGATCCGAAAGCTGGAGTACAGAAAAAGCATGCCCTATGGGATCCGACCGAGAAACGCAGGACAGTATTTCCTGCAGGAAGCTCTTATGCAGCCGGCCAAGACAGCGCCCCTTGTTATTGTCAAGGGAATGGCGGGGACAAGCAAGACATTTTACTCCCTGGCAGTTGGGCTTGAAAAGGTGCTGAATAATCCAACCGGGGAGTACAGACGGATACTGGTGTGCCGGCCCAATGCCCAGTTTGACTCAGATATCGGGTTCCTGCCGGGGGATGAGCAGGAGAAGATCTCGCCTCTGATGCGCCCTGTTATCGACAACCTGGAGCAGCTGATCGACTCCAATGAGGAGGAGCGGTATGCAGATGAAGATGAACTGAGAGGAAAGATCGAAGAGATATTTGCCAGAGGGCTGATCCAGACAGAGGCCATGAACTATATCAGAGGCCGCTCGATCATCAAAACTTACCTTATTATAGATGAAGCCCAGAACATGACGCCGAACCAGATCAAGGGCATTATCACCAGGGCGGGCAAAGACACCAAGATCATTCTTTTGGGAGATCCGGACCAGATCGACCGCCCCTTCCTGGATGAGAGGACCAATGGACTCAGCTATGCCTCAGAACATATGAAGGGCAGTCCCCTGTGCTGGCAGGTTACCATGACAGCAGAGGAGTGTGAGCGATCCGAGCTTGCCATGGACGCCATACGCAGGCTGTAAAGTGCGGCGGCAGCATGGAAGACATGGGGGCCGGGAAAAGGAGGATTTAAGTTTGTCAGTCACATATAAACAGATCAGAAGCGATGAGGAGATCGGGCTGCTGATCGAACATGGAAATACAATATTAAATGAGCTGGGATACACAGAACATTCCAGAAAACATGCCGCCAAGGTGGCGGAGACAGCAGGGAAGATCCTGAAGGAACTGGGATATGCAAAACACAAGGTGGAGTTGGGCAGGATCGCAGGCTATATGCATGATATCGGCAACTGTGTCAACCGGCACGACCATCCCCACAGTGGAGCGATGCTGGCATATCAGATACTGAAAGAGCGGAAGATGCCCTTGGGAGACGCCATGACCGTGATGACTGCTATTGGTCACCATGACGAGGGGACAGGGGCGGCTGTGGACGAAGTGTCGGCCGCCCTGATCCTTGCAGATAAGACCGATGTGCGGAGGAACCGGGTGCAGAACCCGGTTCCGGCTAATTTTGACATACATGACAGGGTCAACTACGCAGCCTTGTCTTCCAGTCTTGCGATAGATAAGGAAAAGCGTGTCATACGGATGGAGATCGAGCTGGACGACTCTATGTGCACAGTTATGGACTATTTTGAGATCTTTCTGCAGCGGATGATCATGTGCAGGAGGGCGGCCGAGAGGCTTGGGTGCAAATTCAAACTGGTTGCAAACGGCAGCAAGCTGTGCTGATCGGCCAGCGGCGGAGCGGTTTTGTGTTACCGGTTCTGCATGAATTCCAGAAACAGCTTCATCTGGGGCGTCACATATTTATTCCGGTGGTAGGCAAGCTGGCTCCACATGACGATCCGGGGGCATTCCGTGTCCAGGATGGCCAGGCGGCCTTCTGCTACATCGTCTTTCACCACATACTCCGGGAGAAAGGAGATGCCTTTGTTTTTCAGCAGAAAGCGGGTGATCACGTCCGTGTTTCCCACCTCCAGCCGGGGATGCAGCTCGTAGCCGGCGGCGGCCAGGGTCTGCTCCATGGCATAACGGTAACTGATCCCCTTTTCAGTCAGATAGAGCGGTTCCCCCACCAGACGGCTGATGGGGATCTTCTTCATGAGGGCCAGAGGAGAGCTGGAGGAGGAGACGAAATAGATATTCTCCGGCTGCTCCATGACCTTGATCCACTCAGGAAAGTAAAGCTTTTCGTCCAGAAAGTACAAAATATCAATGTCGTTCTGGCGCAGCATATCAATTAAGTCGGGGACCGGGGCCGTGTGCGTGCTGATCTCCACACCGGGGCAGCGCTCTCCCATCTCCATGAAAACCGGAGGGAGAACACTGATGACGTAGGATTCACACGTGCCGATGCGCAGTTTCCCGGAGATCTGTTCCGGCTCCCGGGCAATGCTTTCTGCCTTGCCGGCTGCGCTTAGTATATCCAGGGCATAGGGTAGCAGGCGCTGGCCGGCCTGTGTCAGTTTTGCCTTCTTCCCGATCCGCTCAAAAAGCTGTACCTGTAATTCGGCTTCCAGCTGTTTGATCTGCATGGTGACGGCAGACTGGGAGTAGCCAAGCTGCTCTGCGGTTTTTGAAAAGTTCCGCACCTCTGCGATGCGGACAAAAGTTATGAGATTGCGTATTTCCATGACATCACCGTTCAAAAATTTTGAATGTTTCTATAAAAACTATGAATTTTACAGTGTTTCCCATCCATGTTAGCATGATAGTCAGAAGCGGTCAAGGAGGGAAACGATGAGACGAGAGATAAGAGAGCAGAACAGACAGGTAGGAGAACTGCTGACAGAATTTATCAAAGAGACAGTTGGCTTTTACGATCATATAGAGAGGGAACCGGTCTGCCGGCCTGCCGCAAAGGACAGGCTTGCAGCTATACAGGAACAGACCATCCCGGCCAAGGGGCGCCCGGTGGAAGAGGTGTTCCGGGAAATGCAGCGGGACATTTATTCCAGCACTATTCTGGGACAGCATCCCCGCAGCTTTTCCTGTGTCCCCTCCACCATGTCCCTCGTATCCTGGATGGGAGATGTGATGACAGGCGCGTATAATCCCCACGCAAGCTGCACGGTCAACGCCCCGGCGGCTGATCTGGTGGAGAAGAAACTGATCCGCTGGATGTGCGGCCAGGCAGGGTACCCGGAGGAGAGCGGCGGGCTCTTTGTGTCCGGTGGCTCCATTGCCAATCTGACGGCGCTGACAGCGGCCAGAGACGCGAAGCTGACCTGGGAGGAAAGAGGGAAAGCAGTGGTGTATGTCTCCGGCCAGACTCACTCGTCTGTGGCCAAGGGACTTCACATCATCGGCTTTGGCAGGGAGCAGATCCGGGTTCTCCCCGTGGACAGGGAGTTTTGCATGGATCTTTCCGCACTTAGGTCCTCGGTCAGAAAAGATATGACGGACGGGAATATCCCTTTTGCAGTGGTGGCTTCCGCAGGGACGACAAACACAGGAAGCGTGGATCCGCTGGCAGAAATTTCCGCCATCTGCCGGAAGTACGACATGTGGATGCATGTGGACGGGGCGTTCGGGGCGTCGGCGCTTCTTTCGTCAGAGCAGAGAAAGAAGCTGGACGGCATTGAACTTTCAGACAGTCTGAGCTGGGATGCCCACAAGTGGATGATGCAGACGTATGGATGCAGTGCGGTACTGGTGCGGAACCAGTCCGATCTGGTCCGCAGTTTTGCCGCCCATCCGGAGTATCTGAAAGACGCGGAGACCTCGGAGGAGGGGGTCGAGTTCTGGGATCTGGGGCCGGAGCTGACGCGGCCGGCAAGAGGGCTGAAGCTGTGGCTGACCCTGCAGACAGAAGGCACGGAGAAGATGGGACGAATGATCGACCACGGCTGCAGGATGGCAGAGCTGGCAGGAAAGCTGATACAGGAGGAGCCGGAGTGGGAGATCATCTCTGGGCCATCTCTGGGAGTTGTCAACTTCCGTTACATAGCGGACGGCACCCTGTCTGAGGAGGAGCTGGACTCTGCTAACCAGCACATATCTGCAGAGATCACAGAGAGCGGATTTGCCCAGATCTTTACCACAGAGCTGGGGGGAAAAAAGGTGCTGCGCATGTGTACCATCAATCCAGAGACAACGGAGGAGGACATCCGCCGTACCATCGAAAAACTGACAAAAGCAGAGGCTGTCTCCTGTCTGGGAACAGCCCGGAATCAAAGCAGGACAGCGTAGCCTCCGGGCTATACTGTCCTGTATTTTTCTGAGATTTCTGTTTTTTGTTCCGGGTCTAACCTCTGCGGTAAGCGAAAAGAGGAATGCCGTTCTTTGTTGGCAGCTCCACATGTCCCTGGGTCAGAGGACGGACGTAATCAATAAAAGCGTCGCTGATATCCGAGCCGTCGCCTGTGATCCACTCCAGGGGAACACCTTTCTCCTTGTTGCAGATGATATTCACATCAGCTGTGCCGTAGGAGAGCTCATAAGGCACACTTTTGTTTCTTATGAAAGTGATCATTTTCCCGCTTTCGCCTGCAAGGGCTGCATGTACAGCATAAACGCCTGCGTTGACTGCCTCGTCCAGATCCACACGGGACAGGTGGGCGCAGGAACATCTCTGGCATACGTTCAGCTCTACGGAGCGGACTTTGACGCCCAGGCGCTCTTTGACAAGATTCTCCAGATATTTTCCAGAGCCTGTGAGCATCTTGTGGCCAAAGGTATCTGTTCCCACCTCGCTGGCGTACTCGCAGATGAAGGTTCCCTTTCCATCGTTGATACCCTCAGAGATGCAGACAACCAGATTAGGAGTGGTCTTCAAGGCCTCTTTTACTTTCCCGATAAAAGCCTCCTGGTCAAAAGCAACCTCCGGCAGGTAGATAAGCACAGGGTTGTCCCCCTTGAATTTGCGGGCCAGCATGCTGGCGGCGGTGAGCCAGCCGGCGTGGCGTCCCATGATCTCCACGATGGTGACGGACTGTTTGTTGTCGTAGACGGAGGCGTCGATGGCGATTTCGCGGACCGTGGTGGCCACATACTTGGCGGCGCTTCCGTATCCAGGAGTATGGTCTGTCTCCACCAGGTCGTTGTCGATGGTCTTGGGCACGCCGATAAAGCGGATAGAGCTGTTCATAAACCCTGCATACCGGGATAGTTTGCTCACTGTGTCCATGGAATCGTTTCCGCCGATGTAGAAGAAGTATCCGATGTTCAGCTCCTCAAAACGGCGGAACAGCTCCGGGTACACCGGATCGTGCAGATCTTCCGGCAGCTTGTACCGGCAGGAGCCAAGGTAGGCGCCCGGTGTGGTGCGGACAAGCTCCAGTTCATTTGTCTTGTCCAGTGTGCCCAGATCCATGTAGTTGCCCTGGAGAAATCCTTCTATACCGTTGATCATGCCGTACACTGTACCGATCTCATCTGTCTTTTTGATCCCTTCAGATGCAACTCCGTAGAGGCTTCCATTGATGACTGCTGTGGGACCTCCGGACTGTCCCACAATGATATTTTTTTTCATGTTCTTTCCTCCAAATATTTGATCCCCGGCAAAGACCCTGCCGCAGCAGAGGCCTTTTGCTTCTACACATAACTATAACGGAAAACCATCCTTTTTACAATTGCGTGACGAAGATTTTGCAAAGTTTAAGTTGAAAAAAGAGAGGAATACTATATACTATAGAACAGAGGAGGAAGAAATTATATGAAGTACATTTCATTTGCGATCCCGTGCTATAATTCTCAGGACTACATGGCACATGCGATCGAGAGCATCCTTCCAGGCGGAGAGGACGTGGAGATCATCATTGTAAATGACGGCTCCAGCGATGATACATCAAAAATCGGGCATGAGTACGCGGAAAAATATCCGGGTATTGTGAAGGTAATCGACAAGGAGAACGGCGGGCACGGAGACGCGGTGAACTGCGGCCTTGCCAATGCCACCGGAAAATATTTCAAGGTGGTGGACAGCGATGACTGGGTGAAAGAAGAATCCCTGCACCGGATCCTCCAGGTGCTCAGAAATTTCGAGGAAGAGGGGACAGAGGTGGATATGTTCATCGCCAATTACGTGTATGAAAAAGTGGGCGTTGAGAATAAGAAGTGCATTCACTACCGGAACGTGCTGCCCCAGGATGAGATTTTTCACTGGTCGGACATCGGGCATTTTCATCTGGATCAGTACATTCTCATGCATTCGGTGATCTACCGGACAGAGCTTCTGCTTTTGTGCCAGCTTACGCTGCCGAAGCACACGTTCTATGTGGACAATATTTACGTGTATTATCCGCTGCCCCATGTGAGAAAGCTCTACTATATGGACGAGGATTTCTACCGCTATTACATCGGGCGGGAGGATCAGTCTGTCAATGAAAAAGTTATGATAAAGAGGCTGGATCAGCAGATCTTTGTCACGAAGAAGATGATCGATATGTATCATATGAAAGAGATCACCAACAAGAAGCTGAAAAAGTACATGATTAACTATCTGGCTATTATGATGACTGTTTCATCGATCCTCTGTATCCGATCCAAAGAGAAGGAAAACCTGGATAAGAAAAAAGAACTGTGGATCTATCTGAGAAAAAAGGACGCCGGAACTTATGTGAAGATCCGCTACGGTATCCTTGGACAGACTATGAATCTCCCTGGCAGATCGGGAAGAAAGATCTCATCCCTGGCCTACATGGTGGCCCGGCGGCTCATCGGCTTCCAGTAGGAAGAGGCGGATACCGATAAAACATTGCGGATAAGGTATAAAATAACTGTCATGGCACATACTCTATGTAAAAAGATAAAGGAGTATGTACCATGGCAGTTGATTTTTGTAAGAGCAGAACAAAAGAGAATCTGATGAAGGCGTTCGCCGGGGAAAGCCAGGCAAGAAACAGGTATACCATAGCGGCGGAAATGGCCAGGGAACATCACATGTACTCGGTGAGCCGGATCTTTCTTTTTACCGCGGAACAGGAAAGAGCCCACGCCCACCGGTACTATGAGCTTCTGAAGGAGGCGGAGGGAGAAAACATAGAGATCTGCGGCAGTTTCCCTGTGGACACCTTTGACTCTCTGACGGATCTTCTGCGTGCGGCGCAGCACAACGAGACAGAGGAGTACAAAGATGTGTACCAGTCCTTTGGAGATCAGGCCAAGGAGGAGGGGTTCCTGGAGGCGGCCTCTGTTTTTTACCAGACCGCGGAGGTGGAGAACACTCACGCAAAGCGGTTCGGGGCGCTTAAGAAGCTGTTGGAGACAAACACCTACTTTGAGCTGGGACAGGAGGGAGCCTGGATGTGCCTGAACTGCGGCCACATTCACAGGGGGACAAAAGCCCCGGAAGTATGCCCGCTCTGCAGGCATGAGAAGGGGTTTTTCATTCCGCTGTCCCTGGCTCCGTACACAGACGGCAGTATAGCGGTGATGTAAAGGAAACAGTTATAAAAGAAACTATAATAAGGAAGTGACAGCGGATGGCAGGACAGAAAATAGAGGATCTTCTGAATCTTGCTCTGGACGCTACACAGGAGGAGAGGGAGAAGTCTCTGGAGCTGGATGTGGGATATAATCCCATAGAAAGAGAGTGGGATGTGATCGTGAAGTACACCGGGAGTCTGGACAATGTCCGGAATGTAGCTGTGCGGTTGACAGACCTGCTCAATGAGTACGCCATTGTCACAGTGAAGGAGTCCAGGCTGTCTGAGCTGGCGGCTCTTAGGGAAGTGGAATATATAGAAAAGCCAAAGCGGCTGTTTTTTCAGACAGCGGACGGGAGGCGCGTATCCTGCATTGACGAGGTGCAGGAGGCGCGCTTTTCTCTTTTCGGACAGGGGGTTATGGTGGCGGTCATAGACTCAGGCATCGATTACATGCTGCCGGATTTCCGGAATGAGGACGGCTCGACCCGGATCCTGGCCCTGTGGGATCAATCGGCGGCGCCCCGCCAGGAGGAGGGGGAAGCTCCCCCGGCCGGATACGCGGAGGGGACAGAGTATACCCGGGAGCGGATCAATGCAGCCATAGAAGCGCCGTCAGAAGCGCAGAGAAGGAGGATCATCCCCGGCACGGACACGTCGGGACACGGCACCTCCGTGGCTGCCATTGCGGCGGGAAACGGCGGAGGGGAGAGCCGGTACCGGGGCGTGGCGCCCCGCAGCAGCCTGCTGGTGGTGAAGCTTGGGGTACCCCGGACGGATGGCTTCCCAAGGACGACGGAGCTGATGGCGGGGATTGACTACGCGGTGAGAAAGTCGCTGGAATACAGGATGCCACTTGTCATCAATATCAGCTTCGGGAATACATACGGCGCCCACGACGGCACCTCCCTTCTGGAACGGTATATTGACGATGTGGCCAACCTGGGGCGGACCTGCATCTGCGTGGGGGCAGGAAATGAGGGAAATGCGGCGGGGCACACGGCAGGAAGGCTTGGACGCTACGAATCTGTGGCTGTCCAGTTGGGTGTACAGGAAAGGCAGACGGCCATGAACCTGCAGATATGGAAAAACTATGCGGATCAGATACGCATAACGATTATCACTCCCTCCGGGGCGGGAAGCGATCCCATACAGGAGATAAGAGGAACCCAGAGACTCCGGATCGGCCCCACGGAGATTCTTGTCTATTACGGGGAGCCAAGTCCCTACAGCCTGGCCCAGGAGATTTTTATTGATCTTCTCCCCGTGGAGACGTACATTGCCTCCGGCGTCTGGACGATCCTGCTGGAAGCGGGGGAGGTGGTGGACGGCAGATACCAGATGTGGCTCCCCTCGGAGGCGGCATTGAACCAGGGAACGGGCTTCCTTTTCCCCTCAGAGGAGGATACATTTACCATCCCCTCCACCGCCTCCCGGGTGATCACGGTGGGTGCCTATGATGCCCGCACCTTTACGTACGCGGATTTCTCGGGGAGGGGAAGAGAGGGGGAAGGCTACCGGACAAAGCCGGACCTGGCCGCTCCCGGAGTAAATGTGATGACGAGAATGCCGGGAGGGACGGTGGAGGCAGTCACAGGAACCTCCTTTGCCACGCCTTTTGTGACAGGGGGGGCCGCCCTTCTGATGGAGTGGGGGATCATAAAAGAAAATGACCCTTATCTCTACGGTGAGAAGATAAAGGCCTATCTGCGAAAAGGAGCCCGGAAACTGCCGGGCCTTTCCCTGTATCCCAACAACCAGGTGGGGTACGGGGCTCTGTGCGTGCGGGACAGTATTCCGGAATAAAGACTATTCCAGGGGCATCTGCACCATCTGTCCGGACAGCAGCCGGTAGAGCTGGTCTGTCAGAACTTCCGGGTCCGTCCTGCCGTTTCTGCTGCTCTCGATGAGCACGCCGCCGATCCCGTATGTAAAGAAGTCCAGCGCTATGGACAGATCCCGGTAGCTCATGGACGCGTCCACGGCAGTGTGCTGGTAGAGGTTTTCCAGATAGCCGCTTGGCGTCCTCCTGGAGTATCCACTCTATGACGTCCAGGATATCCTGGAAATGATAATAGAAGGCCTGGCGGGAGATGCCGCACTCCTGTACCAGGTCTTTTATTGTGATCTTGTCAAAGCTCTTTCTGGCAGTCATTTCCAGAAAGGTTTCTGCGATTTTGTCTTTCAGATTTTCAGCCAAAGTCATGCCTCCTGTGTGTTATTCATCAATCATAGCATGGACGTCAGGCCTTTGTCCAGCGCCAGATACGTGCGGGCGTTCCTTTACAGAAGAAGAAATCTGTCTAGTCATCCGTGAAACATTGCGAATGGCAAATGCACCCGGAGACTGCTAAAGTAGTATGCGGAAGGAGGTTGACAGACCATGAGCATACAGCAGGGGATTTTTTCCGCCAAGCTCCTGGAGCTGGAAAAGCAGTATAAGAAATTCCAGGCCCGCCTTGCCACGTGCCAGCAGATGGATCACGATACTGTGAGGGAAGAGATCCGGGATATGGAGCGGGAATGGCAGGAGAGCGAGCACATGCTGCGGCAGAGTATCATCGGATGCCGTTCACGGGCTGTGGGAGAACTGGCAGATATCCAGCTTGATTATTTGAAGAGAGCGGATAATATTCTGGAAAATGAGATGACAGATTATATGTCGGAGATAGAAGACAGAACCGAGAGAAAGGCGGAGGCCATGACGCTCTATGCGGAATTCAGCGTTGACTTTGCGGTCCAGGCCATGAACCATGCCCTGCGGTCCGCGCTGAAGGCCATTGACGCCCAGATGGACTGTGACGAGAAAATGTCACCCCGGGGCGATGGGACCCCGGAACTTTGCAGGAGACAGGAGGAACGCATATGAAAGAAGTAAAACCATCAAAAAAACCATTGATCTATTATTATACCATCGTCCTGGTCGTGCTTCTGCTTTTTAATCTTCTGGCTGTGCCGTTTATCACAGAAAGAGGGATTAAAGATGTGGATTACGGCACGTTCATTGACATGACAAACGACGGCGAAGTGGGAAAAGCAGAGATACAGGAGCAGGAGAACACCATCCTCTTTACGGACAAGGACAACGAGCAGATCTACCGTACGGCCATGGTGGACGACGCGGAGCTGACTCAGCGCCTTTACGAGGCGGGGGTATCCTTCTCGGGGCAGGAGATCCAGCAGACCTCTCCCCTTGTGACAGCCATCTTTTCCTGGCTGGTCCCGCTGATCGTCTTTATTGCCATCGGACAGTACATGTCCAGGAAACTGGCCAAGCGGGCAGGGGGAGGCCCCAACTCCATGATGTTCGGTATGGGAAAGAGCAATGCCAAGATCTATGTGAACTCCTCCGAAGGCATCCGATTTTCCGATGTGGCCGGCGAGGATGAGGCAAAAGAAAATCTGGCGGAGATTGTGGAGTACCTCCACGATCCTGGAAAATACAAAGAGATCGGCGCGTCTATGCCAAAGGGTATTCTGCTTGTAGGCCCTCCGGGAACAGGTAAGACCATGCTGGCAAAAGCAGTGGCCGGGGAGGCGAAAGTGCCCTTCTTCTCCATCTCCGGATCAGAGTTTGTGGAGATGTTCGTGGGCATGGGCGCTTCCACGGTAAGGGATCTGTTCAGCCAGGCAAAAGAGAAGGCCCCCTGTATTGTATTCATTGACGAGATTGACGCTATCGGCAAGAAGAGGGACGGCCAGATGGGCGGCAATGATGAGAGAGAGCAGACACTGAACCAGCTTCTGACAGAGATGGATGGCTTTGAGGACAACACAGGCGTCATCATCCTGGCGGCCACCAACCGTCCGGAATCACTGGATCCGGCTCTTCTGCGTCCGGGCCGGTTTGACAGGCGGGTGCCTGTGGAGCTTCCGGATCTGAAGGGCAGGGAAGATATTCTGAAAGTCCATGCCAGAAAGATCAAAGTGGCGGACAATGTAGATTACAACAAGATCGCCAGGATGGCTTCCGGAGCTTCGGGGGCAGAGCTGGCAAATATTGTCAATGAGGCGGCCTTAAGAGCAGTCCGGGACGGCAGAAAGTTTGCCACCCAGGCGGATCTGGAGGAGAGCATTGAGGTGGTCATCGCAGGCTACCAGAAGAAGAACGCCATCCTGACAGACAAGGAGAAACTGATCGTATCCTACCATGAGATCGGCCATGCCCTTGTGGCGGCCATGCAGACCCAGTCCGCTCCGGTGCAGAAGATCACCATTGTGCCAAGAACATCCGGAGCCCTCGGCTACACCATGCAGGTGGAAGAAGGCAACCACAACCTTATGAGCAAGGAGGAGATCGAGAACAAGATCGCCACGCTGACTGGCGGAAGGGCGGCGGAGGAAATCGTCTTCCACTCCATCACAACAGGCGCTTCCAACGATATTGAGCAGGCCACCAAGCTGGCCAGGGCCATGATCACCAGGTACGGCATGAGCGAGGCTTTTGACATGGTGGCCATGGAGACACAGACCAACCAGTACCTGGGAGGCGACACATCTCTTTCCTGTTCTGCCCAGACACAGGCGGAGATCGACAGAAAAGTGGTGGAGGTTGTGAAAGAGCAGCATGAGAAGGCAAGGACCATTGCTCATGTGCCATAAAGTAACACAAAAAGCAACAGACAGCCGCCACAATTCCGTAAAGATTGATACTTGACAGTCTCCCGAAAGCTCGCTATAATAATAGACGTAAAATTTGAGTGGACTTTTCCGGATTCGGTCATCTTTTTGCCACACAACTGTCTTATGATAGTTGTGTGGCTTTTTTGTTGCCTGCATCTCGGAAATGTTGACAGAATGGAGGATGATTTTTTATGGAAAACAACTTCTTATCTCTGATCAAGACGCGCCGTAGTGTACGGGCTTACAAACCGCAACCTGTCCCTTCCGAGGCGTTGGACGCTGTACTGGAAGCCGGGACTTATGCACCTACCGGCGGAGGACGTCAATCCCCTACCATCATTGCAATCACAGACCCCAAATACCGGCAGGAAATCGCCAGGTTAAACGCAGAAGTGATGGGGAACAATACAGACCCTTATTATGGCGCGCCTGTCGTGATTTTGGTTCTGGCAGATGGCTCCGCAAACACCTTTGTAGAGGATGGAAGCTGCGTCCTTGAAAATATGATGCTCGCCGCCCATGCTCTTGGGCTGGGAACCGTATGGGTACATCGGGAACGTGAGATTTTCGACAGTGAAAGCGGTAAGGCTCTCCTGCGGGAGTGGAAGCTGCCGGAAACCTTGCGTGGCGTCGGAGCGATTGCATTGGGTTATCCAGCTAAGGAAGCCGGTCAGCCCGCAGCACGCAAACAAAACTATATTGTTCGGATTTAATAACCTGCTGTCCGGCGCAAAAAAATTGCGCCGGACACTTTGTGGAGAGGAGGGAAAGTATGCAGACCAGTAATAAAATGGCAGTTGCGCCCGTTGGAAAGCTCATTTGGCAAATGTCGATACCGCCGCTGATCTCCATGTTCCTGCAATATTCCTATAACCTGATAGACAGCGCGTTTGTAGCGCGGCTGAGTGAGAATGCGCTGACGGCTGTTTCTCTGTCATTCCCGATTACAACACTGATGAATGCGGCGTCTATCTGGATTGGTGTCGGCGTGAATGTACTGATTGCGGGGTATCTTGGACAGAAAAAGCAGGATGAAGCAAATACCACCGTCACACACGGATTGTTACTGGCCTTTGGAATAGGTGCTTTGCTCAACCTTCTGTCATTCCTGATTATGAAACCCTACTTTCGGGCATTCACCAATAATGAAGAAATCTATCAGTTGAGCATTGCCTATATGGGCGTATGTTCGTTCATGCAAATCCCCAATATGGTGCATATCGCAATCCAGAAGATGATACAGGCCACCGGGAACATGATTGCTCCCATGTGGTTTCAGATTGCGGGCGTGGTGGTCAATTTTGTATTCGATCCCATCCTGATTTTTGGTATTGGTATTTTCCCGGCTATGGGAATCCGCGGTGCTGCGGTGGCTACTGTTGCGGGCTATTTGTTGTCCATGATTTTGGCGTTTGCTTTGCTGCTGGACAAAAAGCAAAAAGTGCAGATAAAAATCAAAGGCTTTCACTTGCAGAAACAGATGATCCGCCGTATTTTTGCCTTTGGCCTGCCATCTTTTATTATGAACGCCCTCAGTTCGTTTATGGTGACGTTCGTCAATCTGTTTCTGGTGGCGTATTCTGATACGGCGATTGCATTCTTCGGTGCATATTTTAAGGTGCAGCAGTTGATTGTTATGACGGTAAATGGCTTAATCCAGGGTTGTTTGCCAGTCATGCGGTTTAACTACGGCGCAGGGAGCAGCGAACGGCTGCATTCCGCTTTCCGATACGGAACTGCTTTGGTCACCGGCATGATGATACTGGGAACGTTGGCTGTCATCCTTTTTCCGGCGCAGATTTTGGGATTGTTTACGGCATCGGAAGCCATGCGCTCCTTTGGAATATCCGCTATGCGGATTATGGCGACAAGCTATCTGTTTTGCGGTCTTTCTACTATGATTTCCACCTATTTTCAGGCCACAGAAAAAGTAGGTTCCAGCATGGCAATTCAATTATGCAGGCAACTGCTTTTCCTTGTTCCATCCTTATGGTGTCTGGACAAATTGTTCCATCTGAACGGAATCTGGCTTGCATTCCCTGTCGCGGAAACTGGCACCTTGCTTGTTGCTCTCATAATGATGGCCTGGTATCACCGTAAAAAATCATAACGTATTCTGCGAAGGAGGAATTATGAACGATACTTTCATGAAAGAAAAGCCGGTATTACCGCTGATTTTATCCATGTCCCTGCCTATGGTGTTATCCATGCTGGTCAATTCCCTCTACAACATTGTGGACAGTTTTTTCGTCGCGCAGATCAGCGAGGAGGCTATGACGGCATTATCGTTGGTTTACCCGGTTCAAAATTTTATCAATGCTGTTGGAATTGGATTTGGCGTTGGAATCAACGCCGTAATCGCCATTCATTTGGGCGCTGGGGATCATGAAAAAGCGGATCAGGCAGCCACGCAGGGACTTGTGCTTGCCGTGATTCATGGCGTTGTTATGACAGTCTGCTGTATCGCCATCATGCCGGTTTTCCTGCGGATGTTCACTTCATCCGAAGCGGTCATTGAACTTGGCGTCCGCTATTCTATCGTTGCGTTCGCCTTTACGCTCATTGTTACCGTCAGCATGGCGTTTGAGAAACTGTTCCAGGCAGTAGGAAACATGAAGACAACCATGATCAGCCTGATGTGCGGGTGCATCACAAACATCGTCTTAGACCCCGTTCTGATTTTTGGCTATGGCCCATTCCCGGAAATGGGAATTGAAGGCGCTGCGCTGGCAACCGGCATCGGACAGGCTCTGACACTGGCGATTTACCTTGTAGTCTATCTTTTGCGGCCAATTCGCGTGCATATCCGCAGGCAGTACATTTTGCCCAGCAAAAAGATGGTCATCAAGCTGTATTCTATCGGCATTCCCGCAACCCTGAATCTTGCACTTCCGTCTCTTTTGATTTCGGCGCTCAATGCGATTTTAGCGGCCTATTCCGAAGTGTATATTCTGGTTTTGGGGATCTATTACAAATTGCAGACCTTCATCTATCTTCCGGCGAATGGCATTGTGCAGGGGATGCGCCCCCTGATCGGCTATAACTACGGTGCAGGGGAGCACAAACGAGTCAGCCAGATTTATCAGATTGTTTTGTGCATGAGCGGTATCATTATGGTGCTTGGAACCGCGATATGTCTGCTGATCCCCGGCCAGCTGATAGGGCTGTTTACCCACACGGAAGCGACGATCCAGGCCGGGGAAACTGCCTTGCGCATCATCGGGGCCGGATTTATCGTCTCGGCGGTTTCTGTTACTTCTTCCGGCGCATTGGAGGGGCTGGGGAAAGGCACGCCCTCCTTACTGATTTCTCTTTGCCGGTATGTAGTGGTAATCATCCCGGCTGCGTTTTTACTCAGCAGGTTTCTCGGAGCGGTTGGCGTCTGGAATGCGTTTTGGATCACGGAAGTGATTACTGCGATCATATCCATTTACGTTTACCGCAAGGTAATAGCAAAGCCAGCCGAGCCAGTCAACGGTCAAGATGAACGACGCATACGCGCCGCCGTTGACAGCCCCGCCCGCCTTTGCAGATAGGCAATCAAGGGGCGACAGCAA
>NZ_CAUGIN010000022.1:0-45834 GCF_959599685.1 Lachnoclostridium phocaeense | reverse complement strand
CTGTGCTATTGTTAATATTTGTTTTGGATATTGATACATAAAACACCCCATAAATAAAAAAGTCCCACCGGGTTGCGCATGAAAAAATCAGAGGCGTGGTGGGTTCTGTTACTATCAGTATACAACTTTTATTGCGGCTGTCAATATTCCTTTTCGAAAAAGAATACAAGCTCCCATTATTTTTTGCAGTACATACCCCATATTTCCCAATACGTCGTTCTTCTTCCAGCAGATCCGAATGTGAAATGTAGTAGTCTCCAACCAGAACATAATCAATCTCATTTTCTCTGATTCTATCCTTCCGCGGATTATATCGGAAAGATATAGGCATCCAATTCTTTATTGAGCCCCTCCCAAAAATTTCAGTCAAAAACCGGCGGAAAATCACGGCTTCTGCACCGCCATTCCCCGCCGGCATATTTATTTACATGCAACTAAAATTCATACCTGAGCACAGCACAGTTTTCCACACCGAAAGCCGCGTACTCTGCATTGGTCATATCAAAGAAATACGACTGGACAACTCTGGCAATCCCGTTGCGGGCCACCAGGATATAGGTTTTCTCATCCGCCTCCTCCCGGATCTCATCCAGGAGATTGTAGACTCTCTGAGCCAGCTGCAGCATGGACTCACCGCCGCCATTGCGGCAGCAGAACTCTTCTTTTGCCTTCTTAAATTCTGCCCCATGACGGGAAGTGGACTCCCACTTTCCAAAATTCTGCTCCTTCAGCCGAGGCTCCATCCGGGCCGGTATTCCGGTGATCTCCGAGATATGCCGGGCCGTCTCCGCCGCTCGGACAAGAGGAGAATACAGGATTTCATCTGCCCGGATTCCCTCTGCTACTATCTTTTTTCCGGTCTCAACAGCCTGCTGATGCCCCAGCTCCGTCAGCTCGATATCCGTGGCGCCGCAGATCTTGTCCTCCACGTTCCATACGGTCTGCCCATGCCGGACAAAATACACACATCCCATACGGCTCTATTTTACCTCCACCAGTTCAATCTGGAAATTCAGCTCTTTGCCTGCCATCTCATGGTTTGCGTCAAAAGTGATCGTTGTTTCTTCTTTTGCCGTCACCTTAACCGGGAAAGGCTGTCCGTACGGGTTGGTCAGGTACACCTGCTGCCCTACAACCAGGTCCTCGGAGCCCGGCATCTGTGCTATCTCAACGGTAAAGACAGCATTGGGATCCGGCATGCCGTAGGCCTCCTCCGGCATCAGGTGAACGTCCACTACCTGTCCCACTTCCATGTCAGCCACTGCCTGGTCAAATCCGCGGATCATCTGGCCTGCGCCGCAGACAAATTCCAGCGGTTCTCCGCGGTCATAGGATGAGTCAAACTGCGTTCCGTCATTGAAAGTGCCCTTGTAGTGTGTGCGGCATGTCTTCCCCACATTGCGTCCGGTAATAGCAGGCCCAGAACCGCATCCGCCTCCACAGCTTTCTCCGCAGCCTCCGCCGCAGGAATGTCCTTCTTCATGGTCGCCGCAGCTGTGCTCCTCTCCGTGATGATGGTCACAGTTTGCTCCTGTGGAGACAAGCTCACCCTTTAAGTAGGCTTCCACCACCTGATCTGTATTGCCTTCTGCGCCGGCGCACAGCTCCACGCCCGCCTCTTTCAGAGCCGCCTGCGCACCCTCGCCAATGCCTCCGCAGATCAGCACGTCTACAGACTGCTCTGCCAGAACGCCCGCCAGAGCGCCATGTCCTACGCCATTAGAGCTGATCACCTCGCTGGAGACCACTTTGCCGTCCTCTGTCTCGTATACTTTAAAAAACTCTGTCCTTCCAAAATGCTGAAATACATTTCCGTCATCGTAAGTTACTGCAATTTTCATTTTTCATCCCCATCTTTCTTCTTGATTTCACTGGTCGTGTATGTATTAGTATAGAATATCCGAAAAAAATCTTCAATACAGGCCGGCTTTTTCTACCGGATATTTCTCTGCACTTTTACGGCAGTACTGCCGCCGGATGAAAATGCAGGTAATCTCCCGACACCAGCATGTACCGGACCCCCTGGAAATCTCCCCGGATACTGTCCCCGAACCGGCTCTCCCCATGACAGTGAGAGTACACAACAGCTGTTACATTGTACTCCTGTGCAATCTCTGTAAAGGGCGAGGTTTTCTCCAGTATGTTGGTGGGCGGGTAATGCAGAAACATGATAAATTTCTTGTACCCGGCCTCGCGAGCCTGTGAAAAAGAACTTCGCAGGCGGGCCATCTCTCTTTCCACCAGTTTTCTTGCCTGCTCTTCCTTTTGTTCATCCCACCCCACAATTCGTCCCTGATGATCCAGGTAGAAGGGGCCCTCAAATGTATAGCCTTTTGTTCCCACCAACGCGTAATCCTGATACACAGCAAAATTATTCTGGAGGAAAAACAGTTTCCCCCTGTATTCTTCATTCAGACGCTCTGTCTTTTTGGCGTCCCAGAACATATCATGGTTGCCCCGCAGGAGTATCTTACGGCCCGGGAACCTTTCAATAAACGCCAGATCCTCCCGGCAATCCGCCAGTTTTCTGCCCCAGGAATGATCGCCAGTGAGCACGAGTGTATCCTCCGGCTTCACGATCTGCCGGACATATTTCTCGATCTTTCGATCGTGATGTCTCCACACTTTCCCGAATTTATCCATTGATTTATCGCTTTGAAAGCTCAGATGCAGATCTCCCAATGCGTAAAGCGCCATGCAATCATGCCTCCTTTGCCTCTGCTTCCTGTCTCCTACAGGCCATTTCTGTAGACATCATTCATCACTGCCTGTGCCTGCTCCATCTCCTTCTTCTGCATGATCTGCTGCCTGTCGCTCAGGATAGCCAGCATCTCATCCACCAGATCCTCGATCCTGGGATTGCTGACCCTGTACAGATATGCCAGCATTCTGCCGGCAGTATAATCCGTGTTCATATGTTTATATGCGATTTCTGCGCAGAACTTTTTTGGGTATCCCTTTTCCATCAGGATCCTGTACAGTTCTTTTGTTTTCTCTGACGTCACTGTCTCACACCTCCAGTTTTTCAAACCGGTATGTCTGTTTTACATCCGGATATTTTTCCCGGTCCACCCTGCTCATGAACATGCCATAAGGCCGGGCGCAGATCTTAAACGGTGCATACAGCGCCTGATAGATCACCAGACGCTCTCCGGTCTCCGTGTGCTGCGCAAAGGCCAGCACCTTATACAGATACTCGGAGGTCTCATCAGACACCCACTCTCTCTTGAAGTGGCGCACAATATCGCCCACCTGGATATCACGCTCTTTCCCTTTCTCCTCGGTCGGTTCCGGCTCTGTGTCCAGCTCCATATATTCATCCTTATCCAGAGAAACCGGGATCCCCGATTTCCCTATAATATGCACACCCCCGTACCAGGTACCGGAAATCTCGAAGATGTCGCCAATCTCATACTCTGCATTGTATGCATCATTCTTCCTGATCACTCTGATCCTTGCCATAGCATCCTCCCTTATGTAAAATTTCTTTATTCAGCTGCACGCTGCCCGCACGCAAATACCAGGATCCGCTCCCGCACATCTCCGCCCGGAAACAGGTCCCTGCAATCAATCTCGTCCAGGAAGTCCAGTTCATCCACTGTCATCAGATAGGACACATATTCATCTGACGGGTAGTAGAAAAACAGTAGGATTTCCCTTGGCGCCTCATACCAGGACTTCCGTATGCGGCCCATGACTTTGCGCAGGATTTCCAGTGAAAAAGGATTGAAAAAATAAATCCGATCCACTTTATCCGGCACGGCAAAATGCTCTGCATCTGCCAGTACAAACTCTGTCCTGTCCGACTGGACCGCCGTCTTCTGGTTTGTCACGGCTTTTTCCAGCATCCTCCTGTCATACTCGACGCCAATGCTCCTGCACCTTGTCTGCCAGGACAGGAAAAAATCCGCCCTGCCTTTGCCGCACCCATAATCCAGCACGGTGTTCCCCTTTCGGATATAACCCGCATTTGCCAGCCTCTCCAGCACAGAGTAGGGGGTTGGCTCATAAGGATACCGGTACTGGTCCGCCTGAGAGTCATCCCGCCCTGTTGTCCGGATATGTAAAAATCTGTCCCATTTGTCTTCTTCCATGCCCATACTCTACAACTCCTGGTAGACAACTTTCCCGTTTTTTGTCTCCGACTTCATAAGAGACACGTTCTCCACTGTCATCTCCGCCCTGGGGAGGTGGACCTGGTAAGGCTTTTTAGCAGAAACTTTCCGGATCAGGGTAATGTGCGGGACAAATTTGTCATTTTCAAAAGGTACACCGTTCTCCCTGAGCGCATCCCGCAGCTCTTTTACATACGTCTTCAGCTTTTGGTTTCCTTTTACTCCCGCCCACAGGATATTTCCAAAATTCCCCTTTTCCGAAAGCGCCAGCCGGAAGCTGGGAAGGGGCACCTTACTGATGACTTCCTTCACTTTTCCCGGGTCACCATACTCCCCGATGAAAGCCAGGGTCATATGCAGGTTCCGGGCAGGGACATAATTCCCCTCCACCCCCTGCTTTTTGAGATCATGCATACAGGCAACAAGGGATTTCTGCATACCATCTGAGAGACGGATAGCGATAAACAGTCTCATAAAATGCACTTCCTTTCCGTCTGTGTTTTTTCCATGGTGCAGCCACTTTGCCTCCCCAGCTCCCAGAAAGCCACTGCGCTGGCCGCCGCCACATTCAGGGAATCCACGCCATGACTCATGGGGATCTTGATGGTGTAATCGGAGGCTGCTATGGTCGCGTCCTGCAGCCCTTCACCTTCTGTCCCCAGGATGACCGCCAGCTTGTCTTCTGACCGCAGAGCAGGCGCGTCAATGTCCACGGACTCGTCATGGAGCGCCATAGAGGCCGTAGCAAATCCAAGGCTCTTCAGATAGGCCATGCCCTCCTTGGGCCATCTCCCCGCCTCTTCTTCACTGAGGAATGTCCAGGGGATCTGAAAGACGGTGCCCATACTGACCCGGATGGCTCTGCGGTAGAGCGGGTTGCTGCATCCGGGAGTAAGAAGGACTGCATCCATGTGGAGGGCAGCGGCTGAGCGGATGATGGCTCCCACATTGGTGGGATTCATAACATTTTCCAGAACAGCGATGCGCTTTGCCTCCCGGCACAGCTCTTCCACCCGGGGCAGAGGTCTCCGGTGCATGGCGCAGAGGAGGCCCCGGGTCAGCTTGTACCCGGTGAGTTGGGTCAGCACCTCAAAGGGAGCCGTGTACACCGGTATGCCCGAACACCTGTCGATCACTTCCGCTGCTTCACCCTTTATATTCCTGTCTTCCGTCAGAATGGACACAGGTTCATACCCTGCATCCAGTGCCCGCATAACTACTTTGGGGCTCTCTGCAATAAAGAGCCCTTCTTCCGGCTTGTCTTTATTCAAAAGCTGAGCCTCTGTCAGTCTGGCATAGACATCCAGCGCCTCTGCATTAAAATCTGTGATTTCTGTCAAATTCCCCATATTTGTACATCTCCTTGCTGTCCTTTTTTTTCACTTGCCTTTCTGAACGCTCTAAAAAAAGAACAAAATGGCTGCCTGGGACACCAAAAGTATCGGAATCACTCGGAACAAGGGCTTCCTTGTCTTGTGATGAAACAGATACATGCCTGCCAGCGCACCAGCCGAGCCGCCGATAAGAGCCAGTCCCAGCAAAGTCGCTTCCGAAATCCGGTATTTGTTCCTGACAGCTCTCCTTTTATCCACTCCAAATGCTACAAATGTAACAAAATTGACCAGGACGAGATAACAGACTTTCCAGTTAAAATCCTGCATAGTTTCTTCCCTTTCTGTATAAGCGAAAGGCCCGGAAATGCACGGACATTCCGGACCATTTTGTTTTTCTTATTTTGTTGGTCATCATCCCAGCAGGTCACGCACCATGGAAGCGTCAAATGTCACAGACTTTACATGATCCACTTCGATCTGATACAGCGCATTGGCGGCAATGTGCTCAGCAGCCTGCTCCAGATCACGGATCCCGCTGGTGTTTCTGTGCAGGTCAATGACAGCCTCCAGTCCGTCCGGTGTCAGGCTGCATTCACTTTTCTCCATTCCGATCCTGCGCAGGACTTTCGGGAGTGCGTACTCCGAGAAAATGACTTTCTTCTCCTCCGGAGTATAGTCCGGTATCTCAATAACGGCAAACCTGGACATGAGAGGTGCGCTGATCTGATCTTTCTCATTGGCAGTGGCAATAGGATACACGCCCACTGTCGGGATCATACACTCAATATAGTTATCCGTAAATCCCAGATTATCCAGCAGCGTCAAAAGTACATCTGCAGGATTTCCATTTCCCTTTCCCGCTGCCGCCTTATCCAGCTCGTTGATAATGAAGACCAGATTGGACTCGCCAGCCATGGAAAAGGCATCCATAATAATTCCCGGCTTTGCATTGGCATAGATCCTGGAACTTCCGGTGAGCTGCTCCGGATCGTTGATCGAACTCATATCCAGGGTCGTCCATGGCAGTTTTAAGATCCGCGCTACAGCGTAGGCGATCTGGGATTTTCCGGTTCCTGCGGGCCCGATCAGCAGAAGGCCGTAAGCTGGCAGTGTGTGGGTCCGGTTGATCTGGATAATCGTCTCAATGATCCGCTGTTTCACCTGCTCCATGCCGTAGAGCTCCTCGTCCAGGATCCGGCGGGCCTCCACGGGATCGATAGACTCAAAATAGTTTCCCTTCCACTGGATGTTCATCATAATAGAGAGCGCTCTCTGGGCGTGCCGCCGCTCCTCTGCAGACACTTCATTGGACCGCGCGACAGCCAGGTTTCTCCTGGCCCAGAGGCGAATATTATCCGGCAGTGTCCGGCCTGCGCAGTTCATAAAATCCGTAATGCTCTGGATGCTGGTCAGCTTCATGCTGTCACCTGCCTCCTCCTCGTCCTCTCCGGGTTCTTCTTCTGAGGGAGCGTCGCTGGAGAGCAGCCGCTCGATCATAAACTGCAGGAATCCATCTTCCGCCGAGAGCTTGGAGCCTCCTCCAAACGCGATCTCACGGATCTTGTACACCGCATAAGTGCCCTCCTTGATCACACCGGAGAGACGCACGTTAATATGATTTTCTCCCAGCCATTTCAGCAGGCTCACAAAGCGGGCATCGATCCGCAGGATGTCTGCGCTGACTGTGCCTTCCTCCGTCTTAAACTCAAAGGCGGTCTTTCTCACCGGGTTGGTAAAGGCCCCATTTGAATGGTGCTTCAGCTGCCCGGCCCTGTTGTCCAGCACGAGCATGGGGTGATCCGGTCCCGCCTGAGAGTGACTGGAATAAAAAACTGTATAAGTACACTGGGGAGCTTTTGACTCCTCCGGCGTGTTATTAAAATCAAATACTGGCATAGTGTCCCCCTGTCTTTTCTGTTGATTTTCTTACAGTTTACCATATCGAACTGCAGAGCACAATCTGACATTGTCAATAAAAAGCATCTGTATTTTAGCTTTCTATTTTGCCGGCGCAGCGCCTTCCGAGATCCATTCCTGGACAAGGCTGACACTCTCTTTAAGCGCCCTTGCAATCTGTTCCACCGGCATCCCCATCTCAGCCAGAGAACATGCACTTTCGTGCTTCGCCTCCATTTTCCCCTCTATCCTTCCTTCTTCTCTTCCGCGCTGCTCAATTCTGTCTGTAATATCACACATAAGCTCCAATCCTCCTTCTTCACATTTCAGATATCTGACACGCCTGGACAGATCGTCCTGGCTGTCATCCTCTGGATCTGCTGTCCTAAAATACTGCATCAGCCCTGCAATCTCCGACTGATCATCCACTTCTGTATTCACAAAAGTAATGTGGCTGCCGTCCTCATAGACACTGCCTCCATCTCCCAGATAATTCCGAACCAGATATACAGTCTTTCCCTTCTTCCAGATATCCTTTTCACTGACATAGAAAATATCCAATTCCGGCAGTTCTGCATACTCTTTCCCCTTCTCCAGAAACTCGCCGTCTGCCATAGCCCGGTAAAACCGCACCCGGCGGGGATGATCGGGCTCTTTCTTCCTCTGGATCTCCACGGCATACAGATTGCCTTCCAGATCCTCCGCAAACACATCAAGCCTGGCCCCTCTTGAGACAGCTCTGGAAATGCTGTACTGGGTCTTCACCTGGCACAGACAAAGCTTTTGTCTCCCTGTCAGTATCCTGAGCACATGCTGGCAGGCTGGTATGTCCTTCAATACCACAGAGGCAAAGACATCACTCAGGAGCGTAAAGCTCTGAATTTCCTGCAGATGCCTTTCACGGCCAGCGAGCCTGTTCTTTTCACTCTCTGCTTGCGCCATACTTTCCTGAAAAAACCTCCTTTCTGAAATGGTGCAGGAGGCCTTACATATGAGATTTCTTTTAGATCTTCTGAGAGATATCAGATACGGCGGAAAATGCCGGGAGAAAAGCTTCCGGAAATGTAATGCTTTATGTATCTATCCTAACACAAAACCGGAAAAGTTTCCATAACATTCCGGCATTTTTTACTGTCACTCCCTCTCAGAAGCCCCGACACTTCTGTTCCACAAGCCCCTCGGGGATTGACTTGCCCCTGTCGGTGTGCTATTCTTGGGTAAGTAAATCAAATACACGCAGGTGCCCTGTCCTCTTGCAATAACAAAAAGGCAGGGATAATAGGGAAACAGGTGAAAATCCTGTACGGTCCCGCCGCTGTAAGGAGGGAGTAGCCTTTATCAGCCACTGTGTCCGCGAATGCCAGGTACATGGGAAGGCAAAGGCTGTATAGATCTCCGAGTCAGAAGACCTGCCTGCTTGTAGGGAACTGCCGTCTGTCACGGAGTATGATGTGAGGTATGGAAGCGAAAGACAGATTCCATGGATCTGCCTGTGTATTTTTAATGCCCCTGTCGTGATCCCGGCAGGGGCATTTATCGGATGCAGGCGTACAGCGCCATAGTATCACACCATACATTTGAAGGAGGATCCATATATTATGACTCGCACATCTATGACTCACCGGGAAAAGCTGCTGGTAGCTCTGTCCGGCATATTCGCCTTGTCCTTTGCGGCGGCGCCCCAGGCAAAGGCCATGCACATTATGGAGGGATATCTGCCGGGCGGTTTCTGCATCGCCTGGGGCCTCTTGTGTCTTCCCTTTTTACTGTCAGGCTTTTTCTCCATCCGAAAAACCATACAGGAAAACCGCAAGGCGCTGATCCTGCTGGCCATGTCCGGAGCTTTTATCTTCGTGATCTCCTCACTGAAGATTCCCTCTGTCACCGGAAGCTGCTCCCACATGACAGGAACCGGGCTGGGAGCTATCCTCTTCAGTCCCTCCTGCGTCAGCATACTGGGTGTCATCGTCCTTCTGTTCCAGGCCATTCTGCTGGCCCACGGGGGACTGACCACTCTGGGTGCAAACACCTTCTCCATGGCCATCGCAGGCCCTTTTCTCTCCTGGGGACTGTACGCTCTTCTGAAGAGGCTGAAAGTCAACCGGAGAGTGTCCATTTTCCTGGCGGCAGCCCTCGGCGACCTCTTCACCTACTGTGTCACCAGTCTGCAGCTTGCCCTGGCCTACCCTTCGCAGCAGGGCGGGATCGCCGCCTCTGCCGTAAAATTCCTGGGCGTCTTTGCTCCCACCCAGCTCCCGCTGGCCATCATCGAGGGAATCCTCACCGTGGTCATTGTCATCGCACTGGAATCCTACGCAGAGCCGGAACTGAAGCTGATCGGTTATTACAAGGAGGCAAAATAAGATGAAAAAAAGGCACATGAGCAAAAATACAAAAACTGTACTTATTCTCCTTGTCATCGCCGCTCTCATAGCCATCGTCCCTCTCTTTGCAAGAAAGGGAGCATCCTTTGGTGGATCTGACGACGCAGGCAGCGTCATGGTGGAAGAAGTCAGAGGGGAGGAATATGAGCCCTGGTTCACACCTGTCCTTGAGAATCTTCTGGACGGAGAACTGCCGGGTGAGGTGGAAAGCCTGCTCTTCTGCATCCAGACCGGCATCGGCGTGGGGATCATCGCCTTCTTCATGGGACGCCTTGTAGAGCGAAAAAAATGGATGAACAAGTACAAAGAAGAGGAGCAGGATAAAAAGGAGAACACGGACTATGCTGGAGATTGATAAACTCTGCTATACATCCAGACTGCGATACGTAAATGCCGGGGAAAAGTGTTTCTTTTCCCTGGCTTCTGTCATACTCTGCATTGTCAGCCGTTCCATACCAGCCGCCCTTCTCCTCCTTCTGGCCTCCACATACCTGACAGTCCAAAGAGGAGGCATTTTTCTTGGCAGATGGCTGAAATATCTGACCCTGCCCCTGTTTTTTCTCCTCCTTAGCACAGGCGCCATCCTGATCAATATTTCCCAGGTTCCCCTGGATGCCTTCGCCCTGCCGGTGGGCTCACTCTATCTGACAGGGAGCCGGGAAGGTGTGTTTCAGGCCGTGCAGCTGATCCTGACTGCCCTGGCCTGTATGTCCGCCCTTTTCTTCCTGTCTTTCAACACACCCATGACAGACATCCTGGCCGTGCTGGAGTCCTGCCGCCTGCCCCGCCTTCTCATCGAGCTTATGATGCTCACCTACCGGTTCATTTTCCTCCTTCTGGAAAACGCCTCCTCCATGCTTCTTTCCCAGAACGCCAGGCTTGGAAATAAAGATCTGCGCACAAGCCTTAAATCCCGTGGGCTCCTGGCCTCCATGCTCTTCATCCGCGCCATGAGGCAGGCCGGCTCTCTCTACGACGCCATGGAGTCCCGCTGCTACGACGGTCAGATCCGGGTACTGCGCGAACATCAGCCTCCCCGCCGGGGAGAGATCCTCTGTATCGCAGCCTTTGAGCTGCTGCTCCTCCTTCTGGCCCTGCTGCCCTCCGCAGCCCCAGCCGGTTGGATGATGTAGAAAGGAAGATTATGAGCGATTTTATTCTTGAAGCGAGACATGTATCTTACTCTTATGGAAGCGGGGAAGAGCCTTCCCTGAAAGACCTGTCCCTGTCCATCCGACGGGGCAGCCGCACGGCAGTCATGGGATCCAACGGCTCCGGGAAATCCACCTTCTTCCTATGCTGCAACGGCATCCTGCGGCCAGATGAGGGACAGATATACTATGACGGCCAGCCTGTCTCCTACCGGAAAAAGGAACTGCTGGACCTGCGCAAAAAGGTAGGGATCGTATTCCAGAACCCGGACATGCAGCTCTTTTCTGCCAGCGTGTACCAGGAGATCTCCTTTGGTCCTCTCAATCTGGGACTTTCTGAGACGGAAGCCAAAAGAGAGGTGGAGGAGGTCATCCAGAAGTTGGGCATCGCCCCCTTCCGCCATCGTCCCGCCCACGCCCTGAGCGGAGGACAGAAAAAGCAGGTGGCCCTGGCGGACATCCTGGTCATGCACCCGGAGCTTCTCATCCTTGACGAGCCCTTTGCCGCCCTGGACCCAAGCCACGTCCGAATCATCCGGGATATGATCCAGTCCCTGGGCGAGGACCGGTCCATGACAGTCGTCACCGCCACCCACGACACGGGCTTCGCCCTCTCCTGGGCCGACGAAGTCATCCTCTTCAGGGAGGGACAGGTGCTGGCCCAGGGGACGCCCGCCCGAATTCTGACAGATAGGGAACTGCTGTCTAAGACCAGCCTGGAGGTACCCGCCGTCATACAGGTCTTTGAGACCCTGCAGGCCGCAGGGATTCTTTCGAAGGGTCTGCCCTCCCCGAAAAGTTTTGAACAGCTTAACATGTATATAAAAAGAACTGCACATAAGGAGAATACACATGGAACATAAAGGACTTCTTGTAGTCAGCTTCGGCACCAGCTACCCGGAGACAAGAAAAAAGAATATCGAACATCTGGAAACACTGCTTGCGGAGGCATTTCCGGACCGCACCTTCTACCGCGCCTACACAAGCGGCATGATCCGCAAGAAACTGTGGGAGCGGGACCAGATCCTGATCCCCAGCGTAAAGGAAGCTGCCCAGGCAGCGCTGGAAGATGGGATCACAGACCTTCTTGTCCAGCCCACACACATCATGAACGGCATTGAAAATGACCAGATGAAGGAGGATATCTTAAGTCTGGAGAGCCATTTTGATAAGATCTCTTTCGGCGATCCTCTCATTTCCAGCACAGAGGATCAATTTGCAGTCATTGAGGCTCTCATGGAAGAGCTGCCCTGCCTCTCAGACCAGGAGGCCCTCGTCTTTATGGGCCACGGCAGCACGCACCACGCCAACACTCTCTACGCCGCCCTGGACTACGCTTTCAAGCAGGCAGGCTACCCGGGCGTATATGTGGGCACTGTGGAGGCTTACCCGGATGTGCAGGCTGTGCTGGCGCAGCTGAGAGAAAAGGACATCCGCCGGGTCTACCTGACACCTTTCATGCTGGTGGCAGGCGACCATGCCAGCAACGACCTGGCAGGTGAGGAGACGGACTCCTGGAACAGTCTTTTCAGGGCAGAGGGGTACGAGACTTCCTGCATTTTAAAAGGCCTGGGCGAGTATGACGGCATCTGTGATCTCTATGTCCGCCACGCCCGCCAGGCCCTTCTTTGATGTCAAACCTGTTGGCAAAACTATCTTTGCTCTATTTCTTTTTTATTCCACGCCATCCCGTGCCATGTACAGGATGGCATTGCAGATAGCGGCGGCAATATTGCTGCCGCCTTTTCTTCCCCTTGCCACAATGGATGGCACGTCTTTTTCCAGGAGCATCTCTTTTGCAGCTACCACATTAACAAATCCAACCGGCACGCCGATCACCAGGACCGGATCAATCTTTCCCTGATCCAGCAGGGCGCAGATCTCCACCAGGGCTGTGGGCGCATTGCCTACTGCCAGGATGAGGGGCCGGTCTGTCTCCTCCGCCAGAGCTGCCGCCTTCTTCATGCTGGCCACAGCCCGGGTCGTTCCTTCTTCTTTGGCAGCCTTTGCCACGTCCGGGTCCGCCATAAAGCAGACTGTCTCCCCGCCGAAGGAGGCGAGAACCTTCTTGTTGACCCCTGCTTTTCCCATGTTGGTGTCGGTGACGATGAGGGCGCCGGACCGGACCGCCTCCAGAGCTCTCCTCACAGCTCCGGGCGAGAAGACAAGCGTATCTGCATAGTCAAAATCTGCGCTGGTGTGGATGCACCTTTTTATGACAGGCTCCTCCAGAGGATCAAAAGACCTCTCCCCCAGCTCCTGGCTGATGATCTCAAAGCTTCTCTTTTCTATATTTTCCGGCAGCACCTGCTCCAGTTTCTCTGTCATAGTTATCCTGTCTCCTTCCCTCTGTGTGCACTCTACAGCCCCTCCCCGATGATGCGGTACACCGCCTCCATATCCAGGGAGGCCCGAAGTCCCTCCGCCAGCAGGCGGTACTGGTCCTCCTTGTATGTTTTAAAATCCATTCCTTCTCCCAGGTCCTCCAGGGCAATGCCCTTTGCCGCAGCCAGTTTCTCCAGGATAGCGCCGGAGATCTCCCGGCTGTCAAAGATCCCGTGGATGTACGTTCCGGCCGCATGTCCCCGGCATATGCCCAGGATACGGTCCTCCTTCCGGGCCAGGATCTGCACATCCCCCCGGTCTGTGTCAACTTCCGTGTCGCCCATGTGGATCTCATACCCCTCGTATGTCCGGCCGGACAGGGCTGCCCAGGGCCCTGTCAGCTCTTCCATCCTGCCCTTGGCCTGCGTAGTCACTTTGGACCGCCCGAAAATCGTCCGCACCGGGAGCAGCCCCATGCCCCTCATAGAGCCGCCGGCTTCCACACCGTGGGGGTCTGCGATCTCCTCTCCCATCATCTGGTAGCCGCCGCAGATACCAAAGACAGGCACCCCTTTTTCTGCCAGCTTCAAGATGGAAGCCTCCAGCCCTGACATCCGCAGCCACCGCAGATCTTCCATCGTATTTTTGCTTCCAGGCAGAAGGATCAGATCCGGCTCCTTCAGCTGCCGCACGCCGGAGACGTAGCGGACCGAGACACCGGCGCGGCTCTCCAGCGGAGCCAGATCTGTGTAGTTGGAAATCTTGGGTAGCCGAATGACAGCAATGTCCAAAAGCCCGGGCTTTCCCTTTTCTCCGCCATCCCGCAGTCTCTCCGAGATGCTGTCCTCCTCCTCTATGTCCACCTGCATCATGGGCACCACGCCCACCACAGGGATGCAGGTCTTCTCCTCTAACATGGCAATACCCGGGTCCAGAATGGTCTTGTCTCCCCGGAATTTATTGATGATGAGCCCTTTGATCCGGGATCTCTCCTCCTCTTCTAAAAGGGCTGCTGTGCCGTAGAGCTGGGCAAAGACGCCCCCTCTGTCAATATCTCCCGCCAGCAGTACAGGCGCATCCAGCATCCGGGCCAGCCCCATGTTGACAATGTCGTTTTCCTTCAGATTGATCTCCGCCGGGCTGCCGGCTCCCTCCACCACGATGACATCGTACTGGTCCGCCAGCCTCCGGTAAGATTCCAGGATCACCGGGACAAGCTCCTTTTTGTAGGAAAAATACTCTCTGGCGCTCATATTGCCAAGCACCTTCCCGTTTACAATGACCTGGGAGCCTGTGTCCGTGGTAGGTTTCAAAAGGACCGGATTCATAAGGACAGAAGGCTCGGTCCCGGCCGCCTCTGCCTGAACCACCTGGGCCCTTCCCATCTCCAGCCCCTCCGCTGTGATATAGGAATTGAGGGCCATGTTCTGGGATTTGAAGGGAGCGGCCCGCAGCCCGTCCTCCTTCAGGATCCGGCACAGCCCTGCCACAAGGAGGCTCTTTCCCGCCCCGGACATGGTCCCCTGTATCATGATCACTTTTGCCATCTGTCTGTCTCCTTCTCTTTCATGGTCTTCCCGAGGACTTCCAAAAGGACCTGGTTCTCCTTGCGCGTCCGCACACCGATCCGCCAGGTTCCTGCCCTAAGACCGGGAAAGCTTGCTCCGTCCCGTATATAGATCCCCTCCGCCAGACATGCTTCCTGGAGATCTTCCGGCCCTTCAAATAAAAGAAATGTGGTGTCAGAGGGCCTCACACGAAGTCCCAGCTCCCCAAGTCTGCAGGACAGCCACTCCCGCTCTCGCAGGAGATACTCCCCTGACTTCCGGGCAAATTCCTCTTCCTTCAGTGCAGCGCACCCGGCCATCTGGGCCGGCCAGGACACGTTCCAGGGAGGCAGCATCTGCCGGATCGTCTCCGCCTTCTCCCTGCTGCCTGCCGCCAGCCAGCCCAGCCGCAGCCCCGGCATGGCATACATCTTCGTAAAGGCCCGCAGCACCAGAAGCTCCGGACAGTCCCGCTGCAGGGGCAGGGCAGAGGCCGCCTCCCCCTCCCGGGTCAGATCCAGGAAACACTCGTCCACCACCAGCGTGATCTGCCTATCATGGCAGGCGCGGGCCAGCTCCTTCAAAATATCCGCGGGGACCAGCCTGCCGGTAGGATTGTTTGGATGGCACAGAAAGACCATCTCCAGTCCCGGTTCTTCCCACACCCTGCGGACCAGCTCCCGGGATACCAGCCAGTCATCCTCCTCTCTTAGAAAGAAGCGCTGCACCTGACATCCACGGGCGGCAAGGGCCCGCTCATACTCCCCGAAGGAGGGGGCGCAGACAAGCGCTTTTTTCGGCTGCAGAGCCGCCGTGATCCCCCAGATCAGCTCCGCCGCCCCGCTGCCTGCCACAATCTGCCCGGCCGGTATGAGGAAGGCGGAAGCGATTGCCTGCCGAAGCTTCCTCTGCTCTGGGTCCGGGTAGCGGAAAGACTCCTCCACCCCCCGGGCAGCCGCCTCCCTGACCGCCGCCGGCATGCCAAAGGGATTGACATTGACTGAGAAGTCGATCCGTATATCTTTGTCGTAAATATTTCCTCCGTGTTCTTCCATCGCATCCTACCTCAATCTTCTACAGTATCCAGATGACCGCCGCCTTCAAAGCTCCCAGCACGAGGAGCTGCAGGAGGGCAGTGGCATATTCCAGGCGGCAGGCCCTGGCGATATCCTGTCTCTCTACAGGCCGGATGTCATCTCCGATAAAGGGCTTTTTAAAGAGCTTCCCAAAGTACCAGGCATCCCCCGCCAGGCGCACGTTCAGGGCCCCGGCCATGACCGCCTCGGTGTGGGCCGCGTTGGGGCTCTTGTGCTTCTTCCGATCCCGCTTGAAGATCCGCCAGGCATTCTTCCCGTCGTACCCGGCAAGGAAGGCAGCGGCGATCATAAAAAGAGCACTCAGACGGGCGGGGATAAAGTTTGCCGCATCGTCCAGCCGGGCAGCGCAGGTGCCGAAATACTGGTATGTTTCATTCTTATATCCCACCATGGAGTCCATGGTGTTCACCGCCTTGTAGGCGATTCCTCCCAGGGGGCCTGCCAGGATCATATAGAAGAGAGGCGCTGTGACGCCGTCGGATGTGTTCTCCGCCACCGTCTCCACTGCCGCCTTTATGACCCCCTCTTCTGTCAGATCCCGGGTGTCCCTGCCCACGATCATGGAGACGGCCCGGCGGCCCGCCTCAAGCCCTTCTTGTTCCAGTGCCTCCTGGACTTTCATGCTCTCCACCCGCAGAGATTTTGCCGCCAGCATCTGCCAGCAGAATATGCAGGAGAGCAAAAAAGAAAGAAGGGGATGAATGGAGGACAGAAGAAAGAGGAGCAGGGCCGGCAGGCCCACCGAGATAAGAAGAGTCAGGATGACCAGAAGGCCACCCGCCCATCTCTCCCCTGTCTTACCCGACGGAAAAATCCGCCGGAGAATTCTCTCCAGCCTGCTGATGACCCAGCCGATCCCCTGTACCGGGTGCCAGAGCCCCCTTGGGTCCCCCAGGATAAAATCAAGTATAGATCCGATGATCAATGCCGCAAGTGACTGTACCATCCAGCTGTCCTTCCTTCCATTTCGTCTCGTCGATCTCCAGTATGTACCCCTCTCCGTTCTTTACATTCCAGCCATAGTAGCTGCTGCCCTCTATGACCTGCGAGAGGACTGCCATGATAACGCCCCCGTGGACGCAGCATGCAATGGAGCGGTAGCCTCTCTGTCTGCTTGTCTCCACTGTTTCCCGCAGTGTCTCCAGACACCGGGCATTAAAAGCAGGGATGCTCTCCCCTCCGGGAAAGGTATCCGCCCCTTCCGTTCCGATAAAGGCATCGTAAGCCGGATCTCCCAGCAGCTCCTCATGGGTCTTCCCTTCCAGTATGCCAAAATCACACTCCCGGAATCCTTCCGCCAGTTCCGGCCTGCATCCCCCAAAAATGGTCTCCGCCGTCTGGATGCAGCGCAGCATGGGGCTGGAGAAAACGTGGTCCGGCTGGGGATAGGTCCGCCCTCTCAGCGCCTCTAATCCCTCCCGGGACACAGGCTCATCTGTCCTGCCCCCGATAAACTTATGTACTTTGTTTCCCTCTGTCTGTCCGTGACGGACCAGTATGATCTTCATCTTCTCTATCCTGTCACCGCCATGGCCAGCAGGATGGCCAGCTCACAGAGCTGGACAAAATAGCCTGCCAGATCCCCGGTGATCCCTCCGAATTGTTTTCTGCTCATGTGATAGTACCAGCCAAAGACTGCCGCCGCCGCTACCGCTGTCACCCCGCCTCTCCAGCCGCCGAGGCACAAAAGAAGCGCGCCCTCCAGGATAAGGAGAAGGGCAAGGAAAAGGACGGCTCGCCGTTTCCTGGCTTTTTCGGCAAACATTGTCACATAGGAACCGCTCTTCTTTGCCTTGGGGAAGCAGAGCACCGACAGGCCGCTCAACGTCCGGCTCACCATGTATCCCATGCAGACGCAGGCAAGCCCCCTTCCCGGCTCCAGCGCACACCAGGCGCCAAAGGAGAGGACCAGATACAGACCGCACCCCATGACCGCAAAGGCGCCTGTGTGGCTGTCCTTTAAGATGTCCAGTTTTTTCTCCCTGTCTCCGCAGGAAGCCAGGGCATCCTTTGTGTCCATGTACCCGTCCATGTGGATGCCGCCGGAGATCCAAAGGGGCAGGGCCGTCAGGATGGCCGCCAGCAAAAAGGCGGACAGTCCAAGGACATGTCCTCCCTGGCAGCAGGCCCAGGCAAGAACCCCCATGACCGTTCCCACAAAGGGAAAATAGCACATGACGTAATCCATGGAAGAATGCTCCCAGTCCGGCTGGGGCACCGGGATGCGGGAGTACATGCTGAAGGCAATGAGAAAGCTGTTGACCTGTTTCATCGGCTCTCCACCTCACTTAAGATCTCCCCGCCCTTGAGCACCAGGGGCAGGCTGAACTTCACTTCCACCACCACGTCCGCCTCCTTAGCCAGCATCTGGTTCACCCGGCCGGAGGCCTTTACATACCTGCGCATCTCCGGGTCCATGGGCACTTCCGAGAAGGCATCCTGGGCGATGATGATAAGGTCTTCCGCCTGCTCTTTCAGGTGCCGGATGCCCTCCATGATATAGGCCGGTACATCCTCCGCCTGTTTCGCCTCGGGGCTGTACATCTCATTGGCCAGCAGGTTGGTCATGCACTCCAGAAGCACAAGCCGCTCCCCGGATATATCCAGGCTCTCCAGGGCCAGTCCCTGCTCCACAGTGCGGAAATTCTTTCCCTCCCGCATTTTCCTGTGATCCCGGATTCTCTGTTCCATCTCCGCGTCAATATCTGTCAGAGTAGCCAGGTAAACCTTCTCCCCCGGGCACAGCTTCACAGCCAGGTCTTCCGCATAGGCGGATTTTCCACTGCCGCTCCCTCCAAAAATCATGTACAGCATTTTTCTGTCTCCTCTCTCTTCCTATGCTTCTCCTCCCAGGGGCGTGTACGCCTCGATCTGGATGCCGTCAAAATCCGGCATCTTGCGGTAGACCTCCAGTGTCATGTCCAGAAGGGGCATCAGGGCCACAGCCCCGGTTCCCTCTCCCAGCTTCATGTGACATCCAATGAAGGCCTCCTTCCCCAGCTCCTTCAAGATCCGCTCCATGCCCGGCTCCCCGGACATGTGGGAGGGAAGGATATAATCCCTGACTCCCGGCGCGATCCGGCAGGCCAGGAGCGCTGCCGCCGCCGAGATAAATCCGTCCATCACCACCGGGAGATGCTCCATGGCTCCGCCCAGGAACACGCCTGCCAGACCTCCGATGTCAAATCCTCCCACCTTGGAGAGCACATCGATGGGGTCTGCCGGATCCGGCCGGTGCAGACTGATGGCCCGGCGGATCACTTCCCGCTTTCTTTGAAGTCCTGCATCGGACAGACCTGCTCCCCTTCCGGAGAGCCCTTCCGGGTCCTCCTCCAGAAGAGCCGCGGCCACTGCGCTGCTGGTGGTGGTGTTGCCGATTCCCATCTCGCCTGTCAGGAGGATCTGGTATCCCTCCCTCTTCAGTCTCTTTGCCGCCCGGATGCCGGCACAGATAGAGTTGATGGCTTCCTCCCTGGTCATGGCAGGCTCTTTTGCCATGTTTTTTGTTCCATATGCCACCTTATCTGTGTACACCATGGTGTCCGCTGCCACGCCAACGTCGATAGGGAACACATCCACCCCGGCTGCCCGGCTCATCAAGCAGGCAGAGGTGAGTCCCCTGGCAAAATTGTCCGTGACCACGGCTGTGACGCTGCTGTCTGTCTGGGAGATACCCTCCTCCACCACACCGTTGTCCGCACACATGACGATGAGGCCTTTTTTGTCAATGGAGACATCCGCCGTTCCGGTAATACCTGCCATCTGTATGACAGCGTCCTCCAAAGTTCCCAGGCCAAAGAGAGGCTTGGCGATGGAGAGCCACCTCTTCCGGCACTTTTCCCTGGCCGCCTCGTCGGGAGAGGGGATCTCGCTCTCTCCCGGTATTTTGATCTCACTGTCTCTTTCTTCCATATTCTTCCGCCTTTCTGACAAATCTCCCGGCCGCCTCCACGCAGGAGTAAAAATACAGGTGTGGAAAACCGGCATAGAAGATGTCTGATGTATGTCCGCATGTCCAGGCCCTGTCTGTGACCGGTTTTCTGGCCAGGAGGTCCTCCCCGTTGCCGTTCGTGTCCATATAGTGGAACTCATGACCCCGGATGCTCTCCTCCGGCTTTAGAAGATCCCCGCCGCCTTCCGGCGTTAGAGTGATGTAGCCAAACCTGGATAATTTCCCCGTATAATGGCTTCTCCCCTCCAGGACCCCGGCCATCTGATACGGTTTTCCCTTCCTGTCTTCCAGCTCTTCCAGAAGATAGAGAAAGCCCCCGCACTCCGCTATGCAGGGCATGCCTTCACCAAGCCTGTCCTGGATGGACCGCCGCATAGAGACATTGTCCTCCAGCTCGCCGCCGTGGAGCTCGGGGTAGCCGCCCCCCAGGAGAAGGGCGTCCGCCTCCTCAGGGATTCTGCTGTCTTTCATCGGGGAAAAGGGGATAAGGACAGCGCCCAGCTTTTCAAGAAGGCGCAGATTATCTTTGTAATAGAAGGTAAAGGCCGGATCCCGGGCCACTGCGATCACCGGCTGACCGGCAGAAACTCTCCCGGGGATCCACGCCTCCGCCGCCTCCATCTGGGGCGCCTCCGCTCCGATCTTCTCCAGCAGGTCCAGATCCAGCGTCTCCAGGCAGGTCTGCCCCAGCCGCTCCATCTGTTCTTTCATGTCCCGGATCTCGCCGGGCATGACAAGCCCCAGATGCCGGCTTTCCATGTGGATTTCCTCCATCTTGGGCAGGTAGCCGCAGACAGCGATGCCAAGCTGTTCCTCTGTCATGGCCTTCAGGACCGGGTAGCGCATGGGGGAGACTCTGTTGAAGATCACACCCCGGACACGCCTGTCCTCCATAAAATCAGCAAAGCCCCGGATCAGTGCCAGCACAGACACGCTGGACTTTGCCCCGTCCACCACAAGAATGACCGGCGCTTCCAGCGTCCGGGCCACATCCCAGGTGCTGGCCTGGGTGGTACATCCTCCCAGACCGTCGTATAGTCCCATAACCCCCTCCACAATGGAGAGGTCCGCCTGAGCCGCATCCTCCAGGAAGAGCTGACGGGTCAGCTCCTGCCCGGCAAAGAAGGTGTCCAGATTCTTGGAGGGCGTCCCCAGAACCGTCTCATGGAACATGGGATCAATGTAGTCCGGGCCGCACTTGAAGGCCGCCGCCCGGCGCCCCGCCTTTTTCATGGCTGCCAGTATCCCGCAGGTCACCAGCGTCTTGCCGCTTCCGCTGGCGGGAGCCGCAATGACCAGTCTCGGCACGTTCCGTCTCATTCCGCTTCTTCTCCTTCAAATGTGATAATATAGACCGGATTCTGTCCCTCCATCATCTGGTAGGATCCCGCCTTCTTTCCTCTGGCCACCTGCACCTGCAGGATCTGGGCCGGATGTTCTGCAAATGCCTGCATGCAGGCCATGCACTCTGCCACTGTGTTGATCGTGATAGCTGAGATCACAACTCTGGCCCGGGGATTTTTCCCCCAGACTGTCTCCAGGATCTGGCGCAGATTCCCGCCGCTGCCGCCGATAAATGCCAGGTCCGGCGCAGGCAGGTCCCGGAGCGCCTCCGGTGCCTCCCCGTGGACGGGCCGGATGTTGGACACGTGAAAGCGGATCTTGTTTTTGTGGATCAGGGCAAGGCCCTCTGCATTTTTCTCCACAGCGTACACCATGCCATCTATGGCCTTTTTAGCCAGCTGGACAGACACGGATCCAGTGCCTGCCCCCACATCGTAGATGACTGCGTCCTTCGGTGGCGCCATCTTGGAAAGAATAACGCTGCGCACCTCACTCTTGGTCATGGGCACCTTTCCGCGGACAAAATCCTCATCCTTCCCGTCGGATGCTTCCGGAAGCCGGGTGGCAGGCAGCTCGATGTAGACTACGCTCAGCCCCTCCCACTGCATCTCCTTCCTGGCCAGCCTCTCGGCAGATCCCTGGATGATCCTCTCCTTGGGATAGGAGAGACGGCTGCCCACACACACTCGGGCTTTTTTCCAGCCATACTTGCAGAGCCTGACCAGCACAGACTGGATCTCTTTCCCGGTGCTCACCAGCAGGAAGACGCGCCTGTACTCCCGCAGATAATCCAGATAATTACAGCTTCTCCCGTGGATGCTCAGAAGGGGCACGCCCTCCATCCCCACACCGATGCGGGCCGCCATGCAGGAGACCGAGGAGATACCCGGCAGCACCGTCACATCGTACTCCTTCAGCTCCTCTTTCAGTCCGGCCGCCCCGCTGTAAAATCCTGTATCCCCGGACAGTAGGATGGCGATCCTGCGGTATCTGGAATTCATCTGTATGAACTCGCGGATCTTCTCCGCCCGGTACTCCTCATAATGCTCCACCGGGATGTTCTCCGCCACTTTCAGCATCCGCTCCGCCCCGATCAGCACATCGGCACTCTCCATGGCCTCCCGGGCCTCCCCGGTGAGGCATTTCTCCCCGCCCGGACCCACGCCGATAAGTGTGATCTTCCTTGGGGCCCTGAAACCATATTTCTCCGCCAGCATGAGAAAGACTTCCTTCAGGGGAAGCCCTCTCTCCTGGGGTCTGCCGATGACCACGGGAACGGCTCCGGCCTTTCTGGCCGCCTCCATCTTCTCCTGAAAACCGCCGATCTTGCCGGAGTCCTTTGTCACCAGATAGCGCGCTTTCACGTGGGACAGAAGCTGCTCGTTCATGCCCTCCGAAAAAGGCCCCTGCATGGCAATGAGGTGCTTTCCCTCAAATCCTTTCTCCACCGCGTGCTCCACCGCCTCTTTTGTGGAGAGCACTCGCAAGAAACATCTCCTCCTGTAATCCGGGATCTGGGTGTAGGGGTCCAGCTCTTTGCTGCCTGTGGTGATCAGGATATTGCCCTTCTTGTCCGCCAGGTAAGCAGCGGCCTCCCGGATATTCTTCACCCACACGGCATTCTCGCCGCCGGCGGCTCCTTCCCGCAGTACCCGCACACAGGGAATGTCCGCCTTCTCACACATGGTCCGGATATTCTTGGACACCTCCATGGCAAATGGGTGGGTGGCGTCAATGACAAGCTCCGCCTGGCATCCTCTTGCCAGCTCGCCCATGCCTGCCACATCCAGCCGGCCGGCCAGGACATGGATGTTTTCCCCATCCTCCACAAGTTCTTTGCCATACTCAGTGGCCGTACACACATACACCTCCGGCGCATGCCCCCGGAGGTATTCCGCGATCTTTCTCCCCTCAGTCGTACCTGCAAAAATTAAAATACTAGCCATTTTCATACCCTCTTGGTGTTATCATGTGTCCTTTGAGTTCTCTTGTCTGTGAGTTGCCGATGAACACTGTTGTAAACATATCCGTCCGGGCATCTTCAAGCTCCCTCAGGGTACAGATATGGTAGGTCTCTCCCTCGCGGCCGATATTGGCCGCATAACCGCAGACCGTATCGCCGCTCTGATACTCCTCTATGATCCGGCAGGCTTTTTTCAGGTAGTCCGCCCTCTTCCTGCTGGATGGATTGTAAAGGCAGATCACAAAATCCGCCTGGGCCGCACAGCGCAGCCGCTTCTCGATCTTCTCCCAGGGCGTCAGAAGATCACTCAGGCTGATGAGGACAAAGTCGTGGATCAGAGGCGCACCCAGAAGGGCCGCCCCGGACAGAGCTGCCGTCACACCGGGGATCACTTCCACCTCCACCTGGGGGTAGTCCTTCCCCATGGAGAAGATCAGCCCCGCCATACCGTAGACTCCGGCATCTCCGCTGCACACCATAGCTGTGGTCTTTCCTGCAGACGCTGTCTCCAGAGCCAGCCGGCAGCGCTCCTCCTCCTTCGTCATGGGTGTCGTAAGAAATTCTTTATCTGAATAATAGTCTCTGATCAGGTCCACATACACGGTGTAGCCTGCGATCACATCACAGGAAGCAAGGGCCTTTACCGCCCGCATTGTCATATCTTCATAGCTGCCCGGCCCCAGGCCGATCACATACAGTTTTGTCAAAATCCACACTCCAATCTTCCGCAGCCAGGGCAAGTGTCATGCCCTGCTCTGCCGTCTTTTCCAGCACGAGCCGTCCCCCGCCGCTGCCAAGGATGGCAGCTCTCTCGCACACATTTCCAACGCCCACGGTCTCCTTCACAAAGGCGGACTCGCTTGTAACCGTTCCCACCGCCGCAAGCTGGTCAGCTGTCCAGGTCTCAAATGGGATCTGCCAGGTTTCCGCCAGAGCCTTAAGTCCCTCTTCCTCCGCCTTCCTGTCAATGCTGGCAAGGCGCTTCACCTGGCCGGGATGGAAGCCCGACTCTGCCAGTTTCTCCATAAGGAAGTCTTCCAGCTGCCTGCGGGGAACGCCCTTTTTGCAGCCCACCCCGGCGGTCAGGTTCCGGGGCAGAAGGCAGAGGACTTGCTCCCCGGTCTCCCCCTTCTTTCTCTCCTCCACCGCAATGGACATTGAAAACAGTCCCAGCTGCTGCCGGCTCTCCACCTGTACCAGCTCCTGCGGCACCCTGCCAAGGACCGGGAATTCACTGTAGAATCCCACCTTCTCCCCCTTCAGGATGCGGGCGGAAATGTCTTTTGCCTTCGCCCGGTCTGTCAGCACAAGGCCGCATTTTTTTGCAAACACATCCACCGCGAAGCGGCCGTTTACATCTGTGGCTGTTGTGATCACAGCCTCCGCCCCTGTCGCCTCTGCCAGAAACAGGGCCAGATCATTGGCTCCCCCCACATGCCCGGAGAGGAGAGGGATGACAAACTTCCCCTTCTCATCCAGGACCAGCACAGCGGGGTCTGTAAACTTGTCCCGGATAAAGGGGGCACAGAGACGGACGGCAATGCCTGCTGCACCGACAAAAATGATCTCCTGCACCTGGCGCCAGTACTCCCCGAGGAAGTCGCCTCCTCTGGGCCGCTCCAGTCCAAAGACCGTGCGCCCGCTATCCTCAAGCAGGCCGCGGATCTCTTCCATCTTCTTTTTTCCCTGGTCTGTGTAGCTTACGAGAAGCGTTTTATTTTCCATCCTCTGCCTGCCCATTTCCTTTCCGGAATTCTGTGGTAAAAGCGGGATCATACAGGCAGGAGCGCTGGTACGCCTCTCCTGAGAGCACCTTACCCACAATGATGAGGGCGGTCTTTTTGATCCCCTCCCGCTCTGCCGTCTCCGCCAGATCCGACACCTGGCAGAGTACTTTTTTCTCATCCGGCCATGTGGCCTTGTACACAATGGCTGCCGGCGTGTCCGGCGGGTAGCCCCCCTCCACCAGCGCCTGGGACAGTTTCCCGAGAAGTCCTGTACTCAAGAAGAGGACCATGGTAGACTGGTGGGCCGCAAAGGACTGGATCTTCTCCTTTTCCGGCACAGGCGTGCGCCCCTCCATGCGTGTGATAACCACGCTCTGTGAAATGCCCGGCAGGGTGTACTCCAGCCCCAGGGCGGCAGCCGCTCCGGAGAAAGCGCTGACGCCGGGGCACACCTGGTAGGGGATAGACAGCTCATCCAGCCGGTCCATCTGCTCCTTTATAGCCCCGTAGAGGCTGGGGTCTCCTGTGTGAAGTCTCACTACATCCTGTCCTGCCTCATGGCACGCCTCCATGACCCGTATCACTTCCTCCAGGGTCATCCGGGCGCTGTCGTAGATCCTGCATCCCTCAGGGCAGAAGGAAAGAAGCGCCGGGTTTACCAGAGATCCCGCATATATCACGGTCTGCGCGTGTTCAAGAAGTCTTTTTCCTTTTACTGTGATCAGGTCCGGATCGCCGGGACCGGCCCCCACAAAATGTACCATCTGCTACTCACCTGCCTCTTTTGCCACTATAATAGAATAATAACTCAGATCATCGGGAATTTCATCAAGGGAGTGGAAAATACGCTCTCCCTCCATGCCGCATCTCTCCACAGCCCAGCCCTGTGCTCCCCGCAGGATCAGCTCATCCCGCACCCGGGCAGCCGCTTTTCCCGCCTTCATCAGAACCCTGGTGCCGGGAAGTGCCATGCCTTCTTCTGCCGGGTAGGAGGCGGGGATCACATGGAGCATCTGGGAATTTTCTGCAAGACCATCTCCCACTGCCGCCGCAGCCGCGATAAAAGAGGGAATGCCGCTGATGATCTCTGCCTGGTATCCGGCCTCCTGCACTCTCCTGTGGACATAGAGGTATGTGGAGTAGATGCAGGGATCCCCCAGGGTGAGAAAGGCCGCCTTCTTCCCTTTTTCCAGCTCCGCCTTGATCCTATCTACAGCCTCCTGATGGGCTTTCTGAAGTATATCCGGGTCCTTGGTCATGGGCATGTGGATCCCCACAGCCTCCTTTTCCGCCAGCTCCGGCACAGCTCCCGCCGCGATCTTCCAGGCCACTGTCTCCTTCGGCTCCCTGCCCGGCGCCAGGATCACATCACACGCACGGATGACGCGCACTGCCTGCAGTGTCATAAGTTCTGGGTCGCCGGGGCCCACCCCGACGCCGTACAAAATTCCTGCCATAACTGCTCCTCTCTATGTCTCTTTATCATTTCTCCCGGCCTCTGGCCAGAAGCTCCTCCCCGTACCGGGTCATCCCCAGCACGCCGTACACATTGGAAAACAGGACGGCTCCCGTCTTCATATCCCTCTGCGCGCTGCTCTGGGCGCGGATATTCAGATAGGTGTGGATCTTCTCAAGGAGACAGTCCATCACCTTCCTGCGCTCTTTCTCTGTCAGGATCTGAAGGGCATCCTCCGTGGTATTGCAGCCAAGCAGAGCCGCCGCTCTGTCCCCGGAGAGCCCGGCCCTGAGGGCGGCCGATGCCAGCAGCTCCATCCGGCAGTCTCCCCACCGGGAGTGGGTGTTCATGATCCCTCCGGCGATCTTCACCAGCTTGCCTATATGTCCCACAAAGAGCATCCCCTCTGCCCCATGCTCTGCGGCCAGATCTATGGTCTCACCGATATAGTTGCTGCACTTGACTGTATCCTGCGCCAGGATTCCCCACCTGTCACGCAGAAAGTCCAGACCGTAGTTGCCAGGCGCGGCGATGAGGCACCGCCTTCCTTCCGCCAGCTTCACTTTGATCTCCACCTCTATGGTGTCGATGAGGGCCTTCTCGCTCATAGGTTCCACAATGCCGCTGGTACCCAGGACCGAGAGACCGCCCACAATGCCGATCCTTGGATTAAACGTCCGCTGCGCCAGCTTCTCTCCGCCGGGGATCTCCACAAGGACCTGAAAGCCCCCTTCCCATCCGGCCGCCTCCTTCAGGCGGAGCAGTTCTTTTTGGATCATCTGCCTTGGGACAGGGTTAATAGCCGCGCTGCCCACAGGTTGGGCAAGCCCCGGCTTTGTCACTCTCCCGATCCCCTGCCCGCCGTCGATCTCGATCCTGTCCTCTGAAAAAAAGGAGACCGTGGCGCAGACCGTGACGCCGTCTGTCACATCCGGGTCATCTCCGCTGTCCTTCTTCACCTTGCAGGTCACAGCCAGGGGACATCCCTGGCTGTCTCTCTTCTCTATTTTGCCGGACTGTACCGGCAGGGTGAAGGGCTGTCCATCCGGCAGGTGGACTGTGACCGTCCAGTCTGTCCCCTCCCGGGGGAGACTTCCGGCAAGAAGCGCCTGGGCCGCAGCCGCGGCCGCAGCCTGGGCGCAGGTCCCGGTGGTCCATCCTCTTCGGAGGCCGGCTTTATTTTTCTCCATCCGGCTGCCTCTGTCCTTCTCCATCTTCTCTCTCCTTTGCCGCCATTTTCACGGCCAGATCCACCAGATCCCGGAGGGTGGCCCGGGCAGCTGTAAAAGTCTGCATGCCCGCCCGCTCTGCCTCCCCTGCGGTCATCTCACCGATACAAAGAGCCGTCACTTTTGACAGGTCCATGTCTCCGGCGCTCTTTACAAATCCCCGCACTGTGGAAGCGCTTGTAAACATGGCCAAGCAGTCTTTGGAGGTAAACTCTCTGTCATACTCCACCCATGGGAAGGACTCGTACTCTGTATCGTAGACAGGCAGGTCTGTCACCCGGGCTCCCGCCTCCTCCAGTCTTCTTACCAGTGTCTGATTGCCTATCCTGGCCCGGGGGATGAGTATTTTCTCCCCGGCTTTCACGCAGCCAGCCAGCGCTTCTCCCAGGTGGTCGCCATCATACTGTTCCGGCATCAGATCCGGGTAAAGTCCCCAGTTTTCCAGCTCTCCGGCTGTCCCCTCACCTATAACTGCAATCTTAAGATGAGCCAGGCTGCGCATGTCCTGCCTTCTCTTCCTAAGTTCTTCCCGAAAGATCCGCACACCGGAGGGGCTGGTAAAGACGATCCAGGAAAAGGTTCCGATCCCGTCCAGCGCCCGGGACAGGCCTTCCCCGTCCTCCACCGGCGCAATGCGGATCGTGGGAAGCTCCAGCACCTCCGCCCCCTCCTCCCGGAGCAGGGCGGCAAGGCGCAGACTGCGCTCCCTGGGTCTTGTGACCAGGATCTTTTTTCCCGCCAGAGGACGATTTCCATACCAGTCCATGTCCTGAAAAGCAGATACATGCCCCACCAGGATGATGGCCGGGGACTGCACCTGTTCCCGGACGGCCTTTTGGGCTATATCTCCCACAGTGCCGATGATCTTTCTCTGGGCAGAGGTAGTCCCTCTCTCCAGCACAGCGGCGGGCATATCCGGGGCCATTCCCTCCTCCAGCAGCCCTGCCATGACATTTCCTATGGTGCTCACTCCCATAAGAAACACGATCGTGCCGCCCCCCTCAGCCAGAGACCGGTAGTGGATATCCGGCAGGCTTCCATCCTTTTTGTGGGCTGTCACAATGTGCACAGAGGACGCCATATCCCGGTGTGTTACAGGAATCCCCAGATAGGAGGGCACCCCGATAGCAGAGGTGATGCCGGGCACGATCTCAAAGGGGACGCCGGCCTTTTTCAAAGCCGCAGCCTCCTCGCCTCCTCGCCCAAACACAAGGGGATCCCCCCCCTTCAGACGGACCACCTTCTGCCCTTTCCGGGCTTCTCTCACCAGGATCTGGTTGATCTCCTCCTGGGGAATGGGGTGATGGCCGGACCGCTTGCCCACATCGATATACCGGGCATGTCTGCTGCCCCACATGAGGATGCCGTTTCCCACCAGCCTGTCGTACACGATCACTTCCGCCTCCTCAAGAAGGCGTTTCCCCTTTACTGTGATCAGCTCCACATCTGAGGGGCCGGCCCCCACAAGGTACACTTTTCCCGTCTTATCGCTTTTCTGTGTATCTGTCTCTAAGCTCATGTGCAAGCTCCCTTCCCATCCTCGCCCCCTGGGCCGGATCATTTTCTTCTATATAAAAGGTCTTTTCCCCGATACTGTATCCGCCGGATCCCTCGTCATAGTAGAGCCCCCGCAGGCGGCATGTATCTCCCTCCACCTGGGCAAAGGCAGCCACAGGCGAGGAACATCCCCCCTCCAGCTCCCGGACAAAAGCTCGCTCTGCCCCGGCCGCCAGGGCTGCCTCCCTATCGTTCACACAGGCTGTGACCTCTCTCATGGACGGACTTCCCTGTACAGCCATAATGCCCTGTCCTGCCGATGGAAGGATCTCTTCCACGCTGAAAAAACGGCTGATCCGCTCTTCCAGGCCCAGCCTGATCAGCCCGGCAGCTGCCAGGACCAGGGCGTCATACTCTCCCGCGTCCAGCTTTTCCAACCGGGTCAGTACATTACCGCGGATATTCCTGATCTCTGCTTCCGGGTACAGGGATCCAAGCTGCAATTTTCTCCGGAGACTGGAGCAGCCGATGACGCTGTCCTTTTCCAGACGATCCAGGCCCTTTCGCAGCACCAGCACGTCCCTCGGATCCTCTCTCCTGGTACATGCCAGGACAGGGAAGTCCTCCGGCACCTCCATAGGCATATCCTTCAGACTGTGGACAGCCAGATCGATCCGCCCCTCCTGCAGAGCCAGATCCAGCTCCTTGATAAAAAGGCCTTTCCCCCCGATCTGATCCAGTGTCTTGTGAAGGATGCGGTCTCCTGTCGTCTTCATGGTGACCAGACTGACCTCTGCCTCCGGGTGATATTTTTCTAATTCTTCCATGACGATCTGCGCCTGCCGCACAGCCAGGCGGCTCTGTCTGCTTCCCACTGTGATCCTCATGCTCTGTCTCCTTTGTCCTTTTTTGTCTCCTCAGACCGGGCCAGGCACCTGCGGATCAGAGCCGCTGCTCTGGCTGTCTTCCCGTGGTCTGTCCCGTCCCCGGCGATACCCACCGCAAGGTCCTCCCCAGTCACCACGGCCGGAAAATAGAAGTCGCTCATCTTCCGATCCGAAGCGATATTCACCGGAATGTCCAGCTCCCGGCACCTCTCCCAGGCCATGCGGTCCGCCTCCGGGTCGTCTGCGGCGCAGACCACAAAGAGGTAGTTTTGCGTGATATCTGCCTTTTCAAGACATTTTCGGACCAGACGGACTTTTCCCGTCTCCAGAAATTCTTCCATCTCCTGCCTCTGTTCTTCAGGCACCTCTCTTGCCACCACCGTGATGTCCGCTCCGAACAGAAGAAGGGTGCGGATCCGGCGTACCGCCACATACCCGGCTCCCACCACCAGTATAGATTTATCTTCTATATCAAGAAATACCGGAAAACGAAGTCCCATTGTTCCCTCCATCCAAAGCAAAATCTTCCCAATTAAACAAATGAGACTGCGCATGACGCGCAATCTCCCGCACTCCTGGAACCTGCCATCCGGCGTTTTACCGGATATCAGGCATCACAAAGCAGGCCCGCCCCGGGCCATGCCATCACCATGGTGCGATCTTAAATCCTCACCGAAAGATCACGTTCCTGTATATACAGGTATCCTGGCTCGGAACTAAAACCTACTCCCCTGCCTTCCCACCCGGCAGCCGGCAGATCTTCTCCGCCGGCCCGGGCAGTGGCATATGTCGGGTTTCGTCATTCCTCACAGTAGAGTGAGCTGCTGCGGATTTTCACCGCATTCCCTGTCTTATCTGTAAATAACATTCTATATTCTATACTGTTTGGAGCTGTCCGTCAACCGCCTTTCCCGGCTCCCCCTCTCCCTGGCTCTCTCCTGGATATCAAACTCCTGGTCAAAGCACAAAGGAAAGCAAGATCCCCAGGGCCGCAAGCCCCAGCCCGGTCCATACAAAGACCCATCCCACAATAGAGCCTTTGACCGGAAGCTTTTCCACGTAGGCCCGCTGGGGCTTCTCCGGGTCATACCACACTGGGATGGATGATCCCAAAGGGTACAGCCTCTCGGCCATAGCCCTCAGATTCAGGGCAGCCCCGCCCCGGATATGGACCACATCGTTCTCGCTGATATAGCAGCTCTGATTCTCCCCTGTCAGATCCTTCGGAGAAATCCCGGTGCGCACTTCCACCACGCCCCGGAACCTGCGTTTTTTCTCATAGGAGACGCCGCCCACTGTGTAGGACGCCACAGGGCTCGGCGTTCCATTAACAAAACTGTATCGGACCACAGTACCTGTTGTCATAGCTGTGCAGCGGCTCTTTTTCCTGTTTTCCAGCGTAAGGATCAAAATCCCCGCCAGCATGAATGCCAGCCCAGGAGCCGCCAGTGTAAGAAACACCACCAGTCCCACGTTTACTCCCTTGTCCATCGGGCAGCCTCCTTTATCTTTCTTCTATGCCGTATATTTTCCGGCAATCTCAAGAAGTTTTTCTCTGTTTTCCTTCTCCCATGAAGCGTAGGGAAGGCCGGAGGCCGCTGCTTCTCTTCCCACTTCCACAAGGAAGGCGGGAATATCGTCCTGCAGCATGGTCCCTGCACTCTGACCCAGGCGTTCCTCCCCCTGTCTGTCGCAGCCAAAGAAGCACACTTCAAAAGCCGGACAGGCTGTCTTATCGATCATCTTCACACCGCCCCGGAAGCCGATCTGCCCGATCTGATGCGTGCCGCAGGATGAGGGACATCCGGAAATGTGAACTCTCGGAAGGGCAGATGCCGGGAGGTCTGCCTCTCTAACCGCCTTTACTGCCGCCGCAAGAAGACTCTGGGAATCCCGCACGCCTGCCTGGCAGACCGCGGAGCCGATGCAGGCCACCGAGGACTCAAAAGGAGTCTGCGCCCCGTCCTGGGTCGCTTCCAATACTTTTTCCGCCTCCGTACCGGTCAGATTGACAATATACAGTGTCTCATCCGGCGCAATGCGCAGCTCCACCTCTTCCATGTTTTCGATCACATTGTAGAGTCTGCCAAAGACAGCCGGGTCCGGACATCCTCCCAGTGGATGGTAGAGGACAGAATAGAGCCCCTCCTGCTTTTGCTCCAGGATGCGGCTGCCGGACACTCTTGTCCCGTCCGCCTTTTTACGGATCTCCTCTGGCTCCACGCTGACAGTCAGGTCTTCCCCCGCTTCTGCCTGGGCCAGTTTCTCCAGGTAGGCCTGCTTGTAGCCTTCATCCCCCAGCTTGTCCCTCATAAAGCGGGTGCGCGCTTTTCCTCTCTGCTCATAGTTGCCGTGCTCCAGGAACACTTCCCTCATAGCCAGGATATAGTAGAGGATCCGGGACGGGTCCACGGCCTCTGCCATCAGCATGCCGATCTTAGGCTGGTTGCCCAGCCCTCCTGCGCTGTACACATCAAACTTCCCGTCCGGCCTGGCTACAAATCCCAGGTCGCGGAATGTGGCGTGGGTCACATTGTCCGGGCTGTTGGAAAAGCAGACTTTCAGCTTTCTTGGCATCTTCTTCGCGTCCAGGAAGGACAGGAGAAATTCTTCCGCCTTCGTGGCATAGGGAAGCACGTCAAAACACTCCCCTCTCTGGGTTCCAGACAGAGGCGGAGCCATAACATTCCGCGGAAAATCTCCCCCGCCGCCCAGGGTAATGATCCCGTGCTCCATGGCTCCCTCCATGATGCCGCACACTGCGTCCGCGTCCAGGTCGTGAAGCTGGATGGTCTGGCAGGTGGTGAGATGCGCCTTCTTGACATGGTATTTCTCAATGCTCTGCGCAATATACAAAAGCTTGTCCTTTGTGAGCCGGCCGCCCGCCATGCGCAGGCGGATCATACTGCATTTTCCTCCTCTCTGGGCATAGCTGCCGTATCTTCCCGAATATCCTTTATAATCCTTTTTTGTGATCTTACCCTCGTAAAAATCCTTCGTCTTCTGTCTGAACTCTTCCAGCTCTTCTTTCCCCAGTACAGGTGCTTTTCTTTCCATTCTCCAAATCCTCCTTCTTTTTTATTCTTCTACTTCCACAACCAGATAAAATCCTTTCTGGGTATGCTCTATCTTTGCGATCTTTCCTTTTCTCGCCTTGATCCTGTCATTTGTCCTGTAGATGCCGGACATGGCCACCGACGGCTCTACAAGATAGGTATATCGGCCTGTGCTTGGACTTCTCTCGCTGATCTCCACTTCCTGTCCTTCCTCCACAAGTCCTTCTCTCTCCATTTTAAACCGTTCCTGCCTCATGGCTGTCTTCCTCTCTTTTTCATTCTCTGTTTCCGGATGCTTCCACTGTGCTTACATTTCTATTATACCCCCAGACGGTGCGAAAGTCATTGTAAACGGCAGGATAAATGTAAGAAATGAAAGCGCAATTTTAAAAGGGTGTCCGCGAACCGGTTACTGCCGCCATGGCAGCACCTGCGCAGACACCCTTATCTACAAAATTTATAAAGCAGATTTTTAAGATAATCCTATCTTTCTTCCGCAAACTCTGAGAATATTTCAGCCGCCGACTCCTCGTCATCTCCGCTGACCTGTAGAATAAACGGCACATCAAGCTCCAGAGTCATAAGACCGATAATGGACTTTCCGTCAATCCTGTCGTAGGGATTCTCCACATTCACCACATCAATATCTGATGTCATTTTCTGACATACAGAGCAGAAGCTCTTAATCTGCCCCGGTGTAGCAAATCTCACTTTCATTTCAAACATACTTTTGTACCTCCGACATTAAAAATGCTACTTTCGTAATATACACTATTTCGAATGATTTTGGTACAGTTTTTTGAAAAAATCCAGCAAATTTCCCACAAGCAATTTACATATGTTATTTAATGAACATAGCATCGCCAAAGGAGAAAAACCTGTATCTCTCCTTTACCGCCTCCTCGTAGGCGGCCAGCACATGCTCCCTCCCCGCCAGGGCAGAGACAAGCATCAGCAGAGTGGACTCAGGCAAGTGGAAATTGGTGATCAGGCAGTCCAGTATCTTGAACTTGTAGCCGGGGTAGATGAAAATATCCGTCCACCCGCTGCCTGCCCGCAGATATCCATTTTCATCCGCCGCGGACTCAATGGTCCTGCAGCTGGTGGTTCCCACACAGATGATCCGTCCGCCATTTGCTTTTGCCCGGTTGATCTTTGCGGCCTCGTTCTCCTCGATCTGATAGAATTCCGAGTGCATGTGGTGCTCCAGAATATTGTCCACCTTCACCGGGCGGAAAGTACCAAGACCCACGTGAAGGGTAACACTGGCGATCTCCACTCCTTCCGCCTTGATCTCCTCCAGGAGCTGGGGCGTGAAATGAAGCCCCGCCGTGGGAGCTGCCGCCGATCCGCTGTGCTTTGCGTAGACAGTCTGGTAGCGGTCCTTGTCCTCCAGCTGGTGGGTAATGTAGGGCGGCAGAGGCATCTGTCCAAGCTGGTCCAGTATCTCCTCAAAAATCCCGTCGTAGGTGAATTTGACAAGGCGGTTCCCCTCATCCACCACATCCAGGACCTCCCCCACGAGAAGGCCGCCGCCAAAGCTGATCCTGGCACCCGGCTTTGCCTTTTTTCCCGGCTTCACAAGAGTCTCCCACACCTGATCGTCTTTTCTTTTCAGCAATAAAATTTCTATCTTTGCATCTGTCCCGATTTTGGAGCCGATCAGCCTTGCAGGAATAACCTTCGTGTCGTTGACCACAAGGCAGTCCCCGGGATGCAGATACTCTTTGATCTCCCGGAACACATGGTGGGAAGTCTCCCCGGTCTCCTTGTCCAGAACAAGGAGCCTGGAGCTGGCCCGGTCCTTTAGAGGATCCTGGGCAATGAGCTCCTGAGGCAGATCAAAACTGAAATCCTGTCGTCTCATTTCCATATATCTGTCGTTCCTTTCTCCACAGCATGATTCATAACATAGTAATACAGGGAGCCGGATAGGTCCCCCTGTATCTTATCACATCTGTCCTTTCTGTAACAGCTTTATTTACGAAGCTCGATACCCATCTCTTCCAGGGCTCCAAGGATAGCATCCATGGCCTTGGACACATCCGCCTCCGCAAGCGTTCTGTCTTTTGCCCGGAACACAATGGAGTAGGCAACGGACTTAAATCCTTCTTTGATCTGCGCGCCCTCGTACAGGTCAAAGAGGGCATAGCTCTCCAGGTACTGTCCGCCTTTGTTCTCAATGACTTCCTCTACCTGTCCTACCATGATCTCCTTGGGCATCACCATGCTGATGTCCCTGGTCACAGCCGGGAACCTGGCAATTCCTTCGTATTTGCGGTCGAAGTTTGCGCGGGACACAACCTCCGGCATGTCAATAACAGCCACATAAGCTCTCTCGCCAATTCCGTAAGTATCCGCCACGTCCGGATGCACCTCGCCCAGATAGCCGATCACGGTGCCGTCGTAGATGATATTTGCCTGGCGTCCCGGATGCAGGAAGGATTTTCCTGCTTTCGGATCATAGCTCTCCTTCTTGGAGAGCCCAGCCTTCTCAAGGAACTCCTCCACAACGCCTTTCATGCTGAAGAAATCGCCCTCACCATACATACCGAGAGTGAACTGCATCCTCTCCTCAGGCAGTTCTGTAAGGGGCAGGGTCTTGGGAAGGTAAATATTTCCAAGCTCATAGAGTCTTACGTTTTTATTTCTGCGGTTGTAGTTTGTGGCCAAGGATGTGAGCATACCGTTTAAAGACGTGGTCCTCATGATGCTGTAATCCTCGCCAAGGGGATTCATAATGCTGATAGCCTTTCTCTCCGGTGCATCCACAGGGAACAGAAGTCTGTCAAACACTTTCGGGCTCTCAAAAGAGTAGGTCATACCCTGGCTGAAGCCGCAGTACTCTGCCACGTTTCTCGCCACTTCCTCGATGCGCAGTTTGAAAGAGAGCTTTCCTGTAGTGGCCTCTCCTTTAGGAAGCGTGGTAGGGATATTGTCATAGCCGTAGAATCTTGCCACTTCCTCTGCCAGATCCGCAATACGGAACAGGTCATGACGGAAGGTGGGCGCGATTACCTCATTTGTATCTTCATCGTACTCCAGATCGATCATGCGGAAGTAGGAAAGCATGTCTTCCCTGGAAATGTCTGTTCCAAGAATGGCATTGATCTCGTCCGCGTCAAAAGGCACGCGGACAGGCTCTTTTTTCTTCCCGTACACATCTACCATGCCGCCAACCACTTCTCCGGCGCCCAGCTCTTCCACCAGCTGGCAGGCGCGGTCAATGGCCGCCTGGGCATTGTTTGGATCAAGGCCCTTTTCAAATTTGCCGGAAGCGTCTGTGCGCAGGCCGACTTTCTTGCTGGATTTGCGGATGTTTGTACCGTCAAAGCAGGCAGCCTCGAAGAGCATAGTCTTCACATCGTCCGTGATCATGGAGTTCTCGCCTCCCATGATACCTGCAATACCTACAGATTTCTCGCCGTCGCAGATCATCAGCACAGAAGAGTCCATCTGTCTTTCCTGGCCGTCCAGTGTGGTAAATTTCTCACCGTCCTCAGCCCGCTTTACGATGATCTCACGGCCTGCAATGGTGTCAAGATCGTAGGCGTGCATGGGCTGTCCGTACTCCTCCATCACATAGTTGGTGATATCCACCAGGTTGTTGATGGGACGGATGCCCACAGAGGCGAGCCTTCTCTGCATCCACTTGGGTGAAGGGCCGATCTTGATATTCTTCACAACTCTGGCACAGTATCTGGGGCACAGATCTGTGTCCTTCACTGTCACCTTGATATAGTCATTTACATCCTCGTCATTTCCTGTAGGTGTCACCTGCGGCGGGCAAAATGTCTTGCGGAATGTGGCAGCCGCCTCTCTGGCAATGCCGACAACACTGTAGCAGTCCACACGGTTTGATGTGATCTCGTACTCAAAGACTACATCGTCAAGTCCCAGCAGTTTCACCACATCTGCGCCGACTTCTGTGTCTTCGGGCAGGATGTAAATACCGTTCTCCGGGGCGTCCGGGTACATGTCCCGGCTGGAGCCCAGCTCCTCGATGGAGCACATCATTCCATTGCTCCCAATGCCTCTTAACTTGCCCTTCTTGATCTTGATGCCGCCTGCCACACGGCTTCCGGGCTCGTGTCCTCCCGCCACGCGGCCCCCTGCCAGAACTACCGGCACCTTGTCTCCCTCATGTACGTTGGGAGCTCCTGTCACGATCTGTATGGACTCTGTGCCAATATTTACCTGGCACACGATCAGCTTGTCCGCGTCCGGATGCTTCTCTATCTTGTCGATCTGGCCCACCACGATCTTGTCCAGATCTGCATCCATCTCCTCATAATTCTCCACTTTTGTCCCGGAAAGAGTCATGGCGTCTGTATACTCCTGCGCAGTGACATCCAGATCCGGCACATATGCTTTTATCCATGATAATGATGTATTCATTGTATTCTCCTTTGACTATTTTTTAACAGGTAACGTAATACTTTTTAAAAGTATTACGTCCGGAATTCCACTAACTGGTGCGTTATTGTGTCTATTGTACTAGAATTGTTTCAGGAACCGGATATCGTTCTCGTACAGAAGACGCATATCATCGATCTCGTATTTCAAAAGAGCGATACGCTCCAGACCTACGCCGAAGGCAAAGCCTGTGTACTCCTCCGGGTCAATGCCGCACATCTCAAACACGTGGGGATGCACCATGCCGCAGCCAAGGATCTCGATCCAGCCGGAGCCCTTGCAGAAGCGGCAGCCTTTTCCGCCGCACTTGAAACAGGTCACGTCCATCTCCGCACTTGGCTCTGTGAAGGGGAAGTGGTGCGGACGGAATTTTGTCTTTGTCTCCGGACCGAACAGCTCTTTTGCAAACACTTCCAGCGTTCCCTTCAGGTCAGAGAAGGAGATCTTCTTATCCACTACCAGTCCCTCGATCTGATGGAAGGATGGGGAGTGGGTGGCATCTACCTCGTCAGAGCGGAACACACGTCCCGGTGAGATCATGCGAATGGGAAGCTTGCCCTCCTCCATGATACGGGCCTGTACAGGGGATGTCTGGGTACGCAGCACAATATCTTTGTTGATATAGAACGTATCCTGCTCATCCTTGGCGGGATGATCGGCAGGAATGTTCAGTTTCTCGAAGTTGTAGAGGTCATACTCAATCTCCGGGCCTTCCACCACCTCATAGCCCATTCCGATGAAAATGCGCTCCACTTCCTCCTGCGCAATGGTATTGGGATGGCTGTGCCCCACCATATTCTTCTTGGAAGGAAGAGTGACATCAATGACTTCCTGTTTCAGTCTCTCCTCCCGGATCTTTCTCTCCATGTTCTGCTTTGTCTCCTCCAGCAGCTTCTCAATGGCGGCCCTTGTCTCATTGACCATCTGGCCTACCTTGGGACGCTCCTCCGGAGCCACATCCTTCATGGCTTTCAGGACAGCGGTCAGCTCTCCTTTTTTGCCCAGAAACTTCACCCGCACTTCGTTGAGCTTTTCAGGCACATCGGAAGCTTCAATCTGGCGGATCGCTTCTTCTTTAATGCTTTGTAATTTCTCTTTCATCACTTTTCTCCTTTTCTTTATGAAATGTAATACAGGGACTTTCCTATAGAATAAAAAAAGTCTCCTCCCTGAAAAGGGACGAGACATACTAACCCGCGGTACCACCCTGCTTCCCACCGCACTTCCTGCGGCAGACTCTCAGACATGCGTAACGTGCATGAAACGTCACAACCTACTCGCCGGCCACGGGCCTGTTCAGATGTGCGGCTCGCGTGGGAAATTCGATCCTCATCTGAACCCGGGGAAACTTTCAGCCAGTGATCTCCCCTCTCTGCCGGAAAATGATTCTCTACTTACACGGTCAACGCCTTTACAATATTTCAATCGCTTTTTTCATTTTAACACAAGAAAATCGGATGTCAAGGTTTTCCCTGGATATCAGGAAAACATCTTGTCCGCCGTCAGCTTGTTCAGCTCTCCTCCCAGCAGGATACTGTACATACAACAGTACAACCAAAGCATGATCAACACAATGGTTGTCAGACTCCCGTACATATCCGAAAATCCTCTGAAAATATCCACATACACGGAGAACACCCAGGAAATCACCATCCAGGCCACTGCCGTGAACACAGAGCCCGGGATCTGTCTGCGGAACGTGTCCTTCCGGTTGGGAAGGAACTTGTAGATCAGAAGGGAAAAGCCCATCATCACCACCGGCGTGATGACTGCCCGCCGCTCGATCAGCCAGTCCGCCACCGGCTTCAGAAATTTCACATGGCCCGTAATGAAAATATTCAGGGTATTTCCAAAGACAGACACCACCAGAAGCAGCAGGATCACGACAATGAACAGCACCGTGTAGATTGTGGAGCGGATCCGCAGAAAGACATAATTTCGCGTCTCGTGGCAGCCGTAAATACAGTTCAGTCCGCTTGTCATGGCCAGCACGCCCTTGCCCGCCGACCACAGAGCCACCAGCGCCGTCACAGGGATGATACCCATGGACTGGTTATAGACCTGATTGACGATGGAGACGATCAGAGAGTCCACGGATGATGGAAACACCTGCACCACCGCCGTCATCACATCCGCTTTTGTGACCGGTGTAAACTGCACCAGTGTGAGAAGCAACAGAATGATAGGGATCATACAGAGCATAAAAAAGTAGGCGGACTGGGCCGCGTAAGCCCCCACATGGTCTTTTCCCACTTCCTCAGATACGTCTATTGCTTTATGAAAAATCTTCCTGATCATATTCCTCCCCCGCTGTCATTTTGCAGGCAGGCAGCGGTTCTCCTGCCATTTTTATAGGGAAATCATACCATCTGCCCGAAAATTATGCAAGCTGGTTTCTCTATCCGATCTCCACGTCCTTATAGAACGTCTGCAGGATCTGCCTGTAATCCGCCCCCTGTTCTGCCATCTCGTTGGCACCATTCTGGCTCATGCCAATGCCGTGCCCGAACCCTCCGCCGCTGATGACAAAGGTATCGTCGCTCTTCTCAATGGTAAAAAATGCGCTGGGCAGAAGGGCGCTGCTCTGGGACGTGCTGCCGTCATTTTTCGTGATGGTGTAGCCACTTCCCCCAAGGGCTGAGCGGATCTTGTTCTCTGTGTCCACCGTGACACTCCCGGCATCACCTGTGGCCACGATCTGCAGAGCCACATCCCCCGGGCCCCTTTTCGTCACTTCCACACTGGAAAGGGTTCCTACCTGTACACCCGTATTTGCACTTACAAGGGCAGACAGGGTCTGGACCGGCACCTGGGCCGTCCATCTGTACCAGGGCAGGTCCTTCTCATAATCCCCCTGTTCCCCGCAGACCTCCACGCTCTGCAGATATCCTCCTCCGCCGCCCGGATCCGTCCCCCAGGCCTCCAGGCTGGTTGTCTTTCCACAGGATGTTGAATAATAGTATGTGGTGGCGATCTCCCCTTTATACCTGACAACCTGTCCCTCTGTTTCAGCCACGGCCCGGGTACTGCTCTCCTGCCTCTGGCTGTTGTTGTACACCTGGAAATCCGTGCTGTCATTGACGTGTGCCTCATACTCCGGATAGCCGTAAGATGTCATCTGACGGAAAGCATAGCTCCTGGCGCACACAGCCTGGGCCTTCAGAGACTCCAGCTCGTAGGAGGCCGGCATCTCGCTTGGCACCACGCCGCACAGATAGGTCTCCACAGGGAGTTCATTGATGACCACTATACCGCCTGAGACCGCCCTGAGTTCCAGCACCCCTGCATAGGAGGGCGTCCCGCAGCCTCTCTCAACACTCTCCAGCCGTATCTCCCCTCCTTCTTCCAGAGGCTCGATCCGTATGTTTCCATTCTGAAAACGGGTATCATCCGGAAGGATCTGATATGTATCCGCCTTATTCCACTCAATACTCTCTCCCTGACAGCTCACCCTTAATCCTGCATCCGATGAAACCCGCACCTCCCCGTGAAGTTCCGATCCGTATCCTGTCGTCATAAGAAGAACACGGATGGTACTGCCGGATGTGGGCTCCGGCAGTGTCCCGTCGGGCAGTTCCAGCTCACTTTCCGTATCCGTCCCTCCAGGGCTGCCTCCGTCCCGGGACATCATATGCACAATTCCTGTAATCATAAGCAGCCAGATGAAAATGGCTGCCATATATCTCCCATAAATTCTTTTTGTTTTTCTCTTCCTTCTTTTTCTCAAACCTGTCTCTTCTTCCGCCTTTTTCTTAAATGTATGAAAAAAGACAGCTGCATATACGCAGCTGCCTTTCATCTTTTGTACATCCCCAAAATGCCGGTTCCTGTATTTTGACTCCTAGCCGCAGCCAGGTGGGTGTCCGCATCTGTTTTTCTGTCTTCCACTGCAAGTACGGAGGCCTGACATATTACAGAGATAATAAGATTCCCGTTTAAAGTTTTGTAGGTTCAAAATTACAGGAATTGTCGAGCATCCCAGGTTTCCTAAAGACATTATACTCTATTGTACCCATCTTTTCAACCATAATATACTTCCTGTATTTACCTGCTCTTTACACAGATTTTCCTTTTCTCTCCTCCGCCTGTAAAAAGGAGACCCAGATCACAAATTCTTCGTCTTCCCTGTAAGCCCCTATAGATCCTTCCATCTGCTCCGTCAGGGTGCGGGCAATGGAAAGTCCCAGGCCCGTGCTCTCTCTGCCGCTCTCCACTGTGTAAAACCGTTCAAACAGTTTTGCCGCCTCCACCTCGTCCAGACGTCCGGCATGGTTTGCAAAGGTCACCCGCCCCTCCGGGTACAGAGTGATCCGAAGATCGCCGTCACTGTATTTCACAGCATTGCTGATGATATTTCCAAAGACACGGGAAAGTGCGTCCCGGCTGGCAAGGACAACTATCTTCTCCTCCGGGATATGGATCTGTGGCGTGATCTTCTTCTCCACCAGAACGCCGTAAAACCCGGCAATGGATTCCGTCAGCACATCCCCCAGACAGACCGCCTCCCTCTCCTTTCTTTTGTCCGGAGAGACAATGACCGAATACTGGAACAGCTCCTCTGTCAGCCTTGTCATGGTCAGGATCCGGTCATCCATGATATCCAGATACTCCCGCACCCGGGGCGGTACTTCCTCCTTTTCCAGAAGCTGCATGTATCCGCTTAAGGCTGTGAGGGGCGTGCGCAGGTCGTGGGAAATATTGGTGACTGCCCTCTTCAGCTCTGCATCTCCCTCTTCATACTTAAGCCGGGTTCTCCTCAGTTTTTTCATCTGCCTGTCAAGATCCGCGGCAAGAGCCAGCATTTTCCCATCCCGGCTGCTGATATCAATGCCCACATTGGTGTCCTCCTCAAGGCGCAGGGCGCACTGACGGCGGATCTCATCCGCCGCTTTTCTCATAAAATAAATCTTCAGTCCCATTCCCCCGCAGACAAGCAGAAGAAGGATACAGGCCGCGCCTGGCAGATACATATGCTTTCCTCCGGTTCTTATAACAGACAGTTCTGTCTTCTATTTCAGATCTTTTTTTCTAAATCCCAGCAGACCGGCTGCTGTACTGAGGCCTCCGATGATCACAGAGTACAGACCTAAAAGTGCAGGATGAGCCGAGTCAAGGCCTGCGATCGTATACCCCTGGGCCATGGGGATAAAATCAGTCAGGAACTCATAGATCTGTCTCTTGTGTCCTGTCAGATAGCTCTCATTGCGGACTGTCTCCATGATAATGCTCCCGTCCGCCGCTTTCGTGGCGACATCATAAAATTCCGGCGCGGAGAGAGCGCTCATCAGCCAGGAGCCGTACATGATCAATGCAAAGGTCACCACCTGGCAGAGCACAGCCACCGCAGCCTTATTCTGGCAGAGCATGGAAACCATGGTGTAGATGGCGATCTCACAGCAGATCAGAAGCACGCCCACCAGGGTGTAGGTCCCGACAGGTCTGAGGAATTCTGTTTTAAATCCGAACATGGGCACTCCCATAACCGTGACTACCAGCATAAAGGCTGCCTGCATCAGAAGTCCTCCCACCACACAGGTTATATAGCCGGACAGATAGATGCTGCTTCTTGAGCACCCTGTCACCAGCTTGTTCCGGATGGTACCGTCACTATATTCTGTTCCAAGAAACAGATTTGTGAACGCCGCCAGGGCGATACAGAGCATTAAGTAAGAATTCATATACAGTCTGGGCAGCTCCTCTGACATATCCACATCATAGTTTACCATGGCATTATACTGCGACAGACAGATGATCACACCGAAGAGCGCTGCCACAGCCACGGCCAGCCAGAGAGCTTTGTCTTTCCACAGCCTTGCAAAATCTGCATGCAGAAGCTTACGCATGGCTCTCACCTCCCATCAGATTGATGTAGTAGCTTTCAAGACTCTCATCTCTCTCCGTCATGCCAAGAACCCTGCAGCCCTCTGCTTCCAGCGCCAGCACCATCTCTGTCACATCCCACCTGCCAAACACGTCAGCCTCCGTGTCAGATGTGACCTTGTACTCCATCTTTTTCTGATCCAGCACCCGGACAAGGGCATGGATATCCGACACCTGTACATGGGTACATTTCCGGCAGGTCTCCTCCAGCTCCTTTGCACTCACTTCCCGGACCATGTGCCCTCTGTCGATAAAGCCGTAGTGGGTGGCCAGCCTGGACAGCTCATCCAGAATATGGCTGGAGATAAGGAACGTGATCTTCTTCTCCCGGTTCAGTTTTAAAATCAGCTCACGGATCTCTATGATCCCCTGGGGATCCAGGCCGTTCACCGGCTCATCCAGCACAAGGAAATCCGGATCCCCAGAAAGGGCAACGGCAATGCCAAGTCTCTGCTTCATGCCAAGGGAAAAATTTTTTACCTTTTTCTTCCCTGTGTCTGCCAGTCCTACCAGCTCCAGAAGTTCCCGGATCCCGTCAAAGGATGGTCGTCCCAGCACACGGTACTGCTGCTTCAGATTCTCCTCCGCCGTCATGCTGCCATAGATGGACGGGGTCTCCACCACAGCGCCCATCCGCCGTCTCTCCCGGGCCATATTTCCTTCTGTATTCTTCTTCCCATACAGAGTATATGTCCCGGAAGTCGGTGTCTGCAGCCCGCAGATCAGGCGGATCAGCGTGGTCTTTCCGGCGCCGTTTCTTCCTACAAATCCATAGATGGCTCCTTTTTCCACATGCATGGACAGTCCGCCAAGAGCCTTGAAATTCCGGTACTGCTTGGTCAGACCTTCTGTTGTCAGTACATATTCCATGAAAATACCTCCCTGTGTTCTTTCATCTGACAGCTCTTTCGAGCTCTGAAACTATGATAGCACAGGGCCGGTAAGTTTCCGGTTAAGGAAAAGGTAAAGAAACAGTTAACATTCCTCCTGTTCCTTATGCATCTTAAATCCGATCCCCCACACTGCCTCTATATAATCTCTGTCCGTATCTCTCTTTAATTTCCGTCTGAGATGACTGATATGGATCTTGAGAGACCCTTCCGTACAGTCCGGCGTGTCCATGCTGATGGCATCCAGAAGCCTGGCTTTTGTGATCACTTGGGATGGGTGCATCATAAGCTGCCTTAGAATGGCGAACTCAGTGGGCGTCAGATGCAGCTCCTCCTCCCCGGCCCACACACGATACGCTGCTGTGTCCATCTTGAGATCACGGAACACCAGCGCCTGCCCGCCTTCCGCCCCGTCCTGTTTCTTTGCCCGCCGCAGATGCACCGCGATCCTGGCCAGGAGCTCCCTTATATCAAAAGGCTTAGTCACATAGTCCACCGCACCTCCAAGGAGAAGCTCCACCTTGTCTTCCACATCCGCCCTGGCGCTGACTACGATCACCGGAATTCCCTCGATCCTTTTCAGCACTTCCTCCCCTGCAAGCCCGGGCATCATCAGATCCAGCAGCACCAGATCCGGCCTGTTTTTTTCAAAGAGAAGAAGGGCCTCTGTTCCCGAGTAAGCCCGCACCACCTGGTAGCCCTCACTCACAAGCGCCCTCTTCAGCATATCGCCTATATATTCATCGTCGTCAATCACTGCGATCAGACTCATCTCTTACGTCTCCTTTTCCGCAGATATTCCGGCCGGCGTCCGCACTTCGATCAGATTGCCGTCGGGATCATAGAACCGGAGCATTTTCTGTCCTCCCGGCAGCTCCCGCAGCCTGTCTGTGTACCGGATCACCTCTTCGTATGCCTGCAGCTTTCCGGCAAAGCCCTCCAGGTCCGTCTCCTCAAAATAAAGCTCCGAGGCACTGCTGTAAGACGCCGCCTTCTCTCCCAGGCTGTCCTCCCACACCTTTCGGTCCTGGAGCACGAGCCCTTCCGTCAGCATCACATTCGCATCCCCGTCCAGTATCACATCCAGACCAAACAGATCTTTATAAAACTTTTTAGCCCGCTTTGTATCCTGCACTGTGATGAGTACATTTTTCAGCCTCATATAAAGTCCTCCCTTTTCCATGGCAAGCCGTCTCTGTGTTTGCACAAAGCCCGGCTGTCCGTCTGACTTTCCATAGAAAAAGTATAACCCATGTCCTCGCCCGGGACAACAGTTTCCGTGTTTCCATTCCGGTAACAGGAAAGGACGGACCGCCGGCAGATGCACAAATTAAAAAACTCCCCGGCATAAACCGGGGAGTCATATTTACATTTCTGATTACTCTTCGATCTGAGGACCAGCTGCAACCAGTTCTTTTCCAAGTTCGTTGCTCTCGTATTTCTTGAAGTTTTTGACAAATCTCTGTGCCAGATCTTTTGCCTTTGCATCCCACTCAGAAGCGTCTGCATATGTGTCGCGGGGATCCAAGATAGCCGGATCAACGCCCGGAAGCTCTGTGGGAACTTCAAAGTTGAAGTACGGGATCTGCTTTGTCGGTGCTGTCAGAATAGAGCCGTCCAGGATCGCATCGATGATACCACGTGTATCTTTGATGGAGATACGTTTTCCTGTTCCGTTCCATCCTGTA
>NZ_CAUGIN010000021.1:0-46341 GCF_959599685.1 Lachnoclostridium phocaeense | reverse complement strand
GGCACCCGGAAGGTTCCGCTTAGTGCTGCTTCGTTCCCGACCTGACACGGTTCACAGATTTCCGTCGCGTGAGACCCGGATATCAACGTCACTTACCAAGGGCAGCTCTGCCAGCTGTCGCCCTCCGCGCAATATCACCCCTGCTATAGCGGACTGCAGGTACAAGGCACCGCTACCGCCCCGGCTGCACGAGTCTATATTTTACCCTGTTTTTGTGAAAATGTCAATGGATGAGGCGCAGGATTTCCGTGTCCGGCGCTCGTATCAAATTGGCTGGGATTAAATTGACTTTTCCCGGGAACCGGGATAAAATAAACTGACGAATAAAAATGAAAAACAGGAGGAATTTGGAAAGATGATAAAGCTCTACGACAAAGGCGTTTATCTTGTGAACGACACAGAGATCATGGAAGATGCGGCCGCAGTGCAGCAGAAGACCGGACAGGCCGTGACCCAGGAAGAAGCAGCAACGCAGACCATGGCATACAATATACTGAAGGACCATAATACCTCCGGAAATATGGAACGCCTTCAGATCAAATTCGATAAACTGACCTCCCACGACATCACATTCGTGGGAATTATCCAGACAGCCAGAGCATCGGGCCTGGAGAAATTCCCGGTTCCCTATGTACTGACCAACTGCCACAACTCCCTTTGTGCAGTGGGCGGAACCATCAACGAGGATGACCATATGTTCGGCCTCACATGCGCAAAGAAGTACGGCGGTGTGTATGTACCTCCTCACCAGGCAGTCATCCATCAGTTTGCCCGGGAGATGCTGGCCGGCGGCGGCAGAATGATCCTTGGATCTGACAGCCACACCAGATATGGCGCTCTGGGAACTATGGCCATGGGCGAGGGCGGACCAGAGCTTGTAAAACAGCTTCTTGGCAAGACCTACGACATTAAGATGCCCGGCGTCATTGGCATTTACCTGGACGGAGAGCCCATCAAGGGCGTAGGCCCCCAGGATGTGGCTCTGGCGATCATTGGCGCTACATTTGCAAATGGCTATGTGAACAACAAAGTCATGGAGTTCGTGGGCCCCGGCGTGGACAAGCTGAGCGCAGATTTCCGTATTGGCATTGACGTTATGACCACAGAGACCACCTGTCTGTCCTCCATCTGGAAGACTGACGAGACCATCCGCGAGTTCTTTGAGATCCACGGCCGTCCGGAGGACTACAAGGAACTGAATCCAGGTGCAGTGGCCTACTATGACGGCATGGTGTACGTGAACCTGAGCGAGATCCGTCCCATGATCGCCATGCCTTTCCATCCTTCTAATGTATATACGATTGACGAGGTCAACGCCAACTTAAAGGATGTGCTCCACGATGTAGAGCAGAAAGCTCTTGTCAGCCTGGACGGCGTGGTGGACTACTCCCTCCAGAACAAGATCGTGGACGGAAAACTCTACGTGGACCAGGGCATCATCGCCGGATGCGCCGGTGGCGGGTTTGAAAATATCTGCGCCGCGGCTGATATCATCCGCGGAAAATATATCGGCGCCGACGAGTTTACATTCAGTGTATACCCGGCAAGTACGCCTATCTACATGGAACTTGTAAAGAACGGTGCGGTGGCAGACCTTATGGAGGCGGGAACCATTGTGAAGACAGCTTTCTGCGGTCCCTGCTTTGGCGCGGGAGACACACCGGCCAACAATGCCTTCTCCATCCGCCACTCCACAAGGAACTTCCCCAACAGGGAGGGATCCAAGCTGCAGAGCGGACAGATCGCTTCCGTGGCTCTTATGGACGCCCGTTCCATCGCTGCCACAGCGGCAAACAAAGGTTTCCTCACACCGGCTACGGCCATGGATGTGGAATACAAAGGCCCCAAATATCACTTTGATCAGAAGATTTATGCAAATCGCGTGTTTGACAGCCACGGTGTGGCAGATCCTTCTGTGGAGATCAAGTTCGGCCCCAACATCAAGGACTGGCCTGAGATGTCTGCCCTTCCGGAGAATCTGATCCTGAAGGTGGTGTCCGAGATCCATGATCCGGTTACCACGACAGATGAGCTGATCCCCTCCGGCGAGACGTCATCCTACCGCTCCAACCCGCTGGGACTTGCAGAATTTGCCCTCTCAAGAAAAGATCCTGCCTATGTAGGCCGGGCAAAAGAAGTGCAGAAAGCCCAGAAAGCCATTGAGGCGGGCGAGTGTCCGCTGGATGCCCTGGAGGAGTTAAAGCCTGTCATGGCAAAGATCCAGGAGACATACCCGGAAGTGGGCAAGGGAAATATCGGCGTGGGCAGCACTATCTTCGCTGTGAAGCCGGGAGACGGATCCGCAAGAGAGCAGGCTGCGTCCTGCCAGAAGGTGCTGGGCGGCTGGGCCAATATCGCTATCGAGTACGCTACAAAGAGATACCGCTCCAACCTTATCAACTGGGGTATGCTTCCGCTTCTTACAAAAGAGGATCATCAGAACCTGAGCTTTAAGAACGGCGACTACATCTTCGTTCCGGACATCCGCAAGGCTGTGGAGGAAAAGGCAGATGTGATCAAGGCATACCTGGTGGGAGACAGCTTGAAAGAGCTGGAGTTCACTATGGGCGACCTGACAGATACAGAAAGAGAGATCATCCTGAAAGGATGCCTCATCAACTACTACAGGGGATAAAGCTGAAAAGGCAGCCTGGAAAATGCAGTGCAGACAGCTCCGTGTCAGACAAAAAGATCTGGCCGGGGCTGTTTTTATACAGGAAGAGAGAACGGAAGACAAAATATTTTCTGTAAATATATTTTTCATGCAACAAAATAGCTCTGGAAAGCATCTTATATATAAAAGAGGCAGACAGGCTGATACGAGGGAGGAAATAGTATGAAGTGTGATGCGGAAGGCTTTGCCGCCATGTACAGTACCGTATATATGGATATGTACCGTTTCGCACTCTGCATGATGAAGAGTTCCCACGACGCGGAGGATGCCGTCAGTGAGGCGGTGGTGAAGGCCTATGAGAGCATTGGTACCCTGCGCAGCGAGGAAGCGTTCAAAAGCTGGATCTTTACGATCCTGGCCAATACATGCAGAACAAAATGGCGGCGGCAGGAAAGGGAGCAGAAAAAGGCAGAGCTGTCTTTCTTTACAGAGGAAGACGCGGCCGCCCCGGAATGGGAGAAGGCGGTGGACGTGAGAAATGCCTTTGCCATCCTGACTGAAGAAGAACAGATCATTGTGGGGCTGTCTGTGTTCGGCGGCTACACAAGTGAAGAGATCGGGGAGGCTCTTAAGAAGAGCCCTTCCACAGTGCGGTCAAAAATGAGCAGGGCTCTGGCCAAAATGAGCCTCATACTGAAGGAGTAGGAAAGGAGAGATCTGCATGGAAAAGAAAGAACAGGAAATGCTTGAAAAGATACGGTCTGCTTCAGAAGAACTCCAGGTACCAGAGGCGCTGGAGCCTGAGCGTGTGAAGGAGATGCTTGAAAGGCGGGAAAGAGAAAAGAAGGAGAGCAAAGGAAACTCCCGGGGATTTCGGCGTTCCATCCAGGGCCGTCAGATCGCGGCTCTGGCGGCAGGGCTGGCGGCGGTGTGCCTGGCGGGAGCGGCCTACACCCTGAGCGTTCGGGAAGGCAGCGCAGATCCTGTGGGTGATTTCTTTGCTCTGCCAGACGAATCCGGCGGCGCAGACGAGGAGACGAAAGAGACAGAGGTCGGGGAACTGGTGGCAGCTAAGAGCTATGATGATATCTATGCGTATCTGGAGGAATATCAGGAAAACCACGAAGTGGATGAGTCAGGCGGGATTCGCGGATTTCAGGCGGAGTCCCGGGACGCAGCAGCGGGAGATGTGGCTTCTGGTTCTGCTGCCCCTTACGTGACAGAGAGCGCTGCGACCGGAGCTGACAGCGGGACATCGTCTTACGCCGGCAGTTATTCGGATACCAACATCCGGCAGGAGGGCGTGGGCGAGGGGGATATAGTGAAGACGGACGGACGATACCTTTACACGCTCAGCGGTGATGGAGAGATTACGATCGTAGATACAGAGGGGGGAATGAAAGAGGCCGGAATCATCAGCGAGGACAGACAGATCCTGGAGTTCTATGTGGCAGACGGCAGGCTCATGCTCCTCACCGATGCAGTGGACGATTGTGCGCTGGATGAGGAGGAGACCGGCGGGGATGTGGCTTACCCGGAAATCGACTATTACAGCGTAAGCAGCGGAACAGCTCTTGTCACCTATGATATCTCTGACATAGGGCAGCCCAGGAAGGTGGGGGAAGTGACCCAGAGCGGGACATATCAGTCTTCCCGCATGGTGGATGATTATCTCTATGTGTTTACTTCATTTTCTCCGAATATGCTTGCCGGGCAGGAACAGAGGGAGGACTACATTCCCCGGGCAGGGGGGAGTCTCATAGGTGAGGGCTCCATTTACCTTCCGGAGACAGAGAGTCCTTCACAGTACCTGGTCATGACATCTACAGATATAAAGGCGCCGGATCGGATCGCCGACAGCAAGGCCCTGTTTGCAGGGTACGGAGAACTCTACGTGAGCAATGAAAATATTTACTGGTATGAAATCACTTCCTGGGACGCAGGACTGAGACTGGAGAAGGGCACTGTGATCCACAAAATTTCATACGGGGAGGGCAAGCTGGAGGCAGTGGGCAAGGGCACTGTGCCGGGCACCATAGACGACTCCTTTTCCATAGACGAGTATGAGGGAAATCTGCGGGTGGTGACCACAGACAGAAATGGCAACGGACTCTATATACTGGACCCGGATCTGAAGGAAATAGGGCGCATCAACAATCTGGCAAAAGATGAGCAGGTTTACTCCGCCAGGCTGATGGGAGACACAGGGTATTTTGTCACATTCAGAAATACAGATCCCCTCTTTTCCGTGGATCTGTCTGACCCGGAAAATCCAGAAATACTGGGTGAGCTGAAGATCCCCGGCTTCTCTGAGTACCTGCATCCATACGGGGAGGGACTTCTCCTTGGCATTGGCATGGATGCAGACGAAGAGACAGGAGTTACAGGGGGCGTGAAGCTGAGTATGTTCAACATCAGCGATCCCTCGGATGTGAAAGAAGAGCACACGCTGGTCCTGGAAAATGTCTACAGCGCGGACGTGTTCTATGACTACAAGGCGATTCTCATTGACCCGGAGAGGAATATGATCGGATTTTCCGCGTACAAGGGGGCGCAGGAAAAGTACTTTGTGTTTTCCTATGACCCGGATCAGGGGTTTACATGCCTGATGGAGGAGCAGATCAACGGGGATGGCCAGAGAGTGTCCAGGGGTCTGTACATAGAAAATGTACTCTACGTAGTCAAGGGAAATATTATAGAGGCATATGGTATGGATGACTATAAGAAAATAGATGACATCATCCTGTAGAGAAACAGATAAAAAGAGAGTGCGCGGATCAAAGATCAGCGCACTCTCTTTTTCAGGACAGGCCCAAATGCCACTGCAAGGGCGATCTTGACAGCGTCTCCGGGGAGATAGGGGATGACACCGGTGAACAGCCCTGCTGTGAAGCTTAAGTTCAGCTGGAAACAGAGCCAGGCTGTGCCAAAGGCGTAGGTCACCGCCATACCCAGCACCATGCCCACTGTACAGGCACTCCGCTTCCAGTGGAAATGCTCGGCAAAGAGCCCGCCGATCACAGTCAGGAAGAGGAACCCGATCAGGTATCCGCCGGTTGGGCCTGCAAATTTCCCGACGCCGCCGGAAAATCCGGAAAAGACAGGAAGCCCGCACAGTCCCAGCAGAAGATAGATGATAAAGCTGGCTGTAGCCTTTTTCCATCCCAACAGGAAGATGGAGATCTCCAGCACGAAATTCGTCAGGGTCAGAGGGACAGGGCTGAAGGGAATCGGAATGGACATGGGAGCCAGTATACAGGTGACAGCGGTCATAAGAGCGGTAAGGACCAGGCTCTGTGTGGAGAGCCGGGAGGCGGACGACGCCTGATTGTTGGTTGAAGACATGGTATGTGATCCTCCTTCCATGGCGCTGCAGGGGGCAGCGCTGTGATAAAAACTGATTGAAGTATATAATAAAAATGAGGAAATTGTCAACTTTATTTTTGCAATTAGTTAACAATTCGGGGAGATGAAAAGATCTAATTATCAGAAATATTTAATACAATTAGAAAATTATAAATTAATTTAAAGAAAAAGAATAAATAGCGTTGACAAATAAAAGCGCAGGTGCTATCATATAGTCAATCCAAAAAGAGATCTAATCCAAAATAAAACTTCTGACGAGAAAGGAAGTTTTAAATGAAAAAGGAAAGATCTCAAAGCATAAATATTATGTATTTCATATGTCGGTGAGATATATAGTATTTACAGGGAAATCAAACGGAAGGAGGCTTAATCCATTGGACAATTCAGAATTTCATTTTCCATATGTCAGTGGTATGGCAGCAGACAGTTCCCAAAGAATAAGCCTTTATGATAGAAGGACCGATAAAGTTTTATAAGGAAAATGATCGGAGTGTACAATATATCGGTATAAAAGATAATCGATAGAGCTGCAGACATATCGGAACAGATACCACATATAGTTCAAAGATATTAGAAGATGCGTGAAGAAGCATCGAATAATATATCGGAATTTATATCAGGGAGCTGTATAAAATATAAGTTATAGAAGGAATAGCTCAATATGGTTACAGACATAGTTATCGTAATAAGGGATGAGGCTGTAACAGCAACGGCTATAGATATTATAATAACTGAGGATGTATTTTATACAGGTGATTATGAGGGCGATATAAATAAGTGATTTTGGAGATCTTGATCCGAACTTTGAGTTATAAATGTTCGAAGGGAAAGAGCAAAGGCTGGGAACCTGATCATCGACATTCATCCTCCGAGATAATATAAAAAATGATAAAATTTCATAAAAGATAGCCACTATGACCAATAAAAGGATCGTAGTGGCTATTTTTGTGATATATTTTGACATTGACTACCCTGTATGATACACTAAAAGAGTTAAAATATATACATTGCTATATAGAAACATATTTGTTGAGGTGAGAATATTGGATAAATATGAATATCGGGTTAAAACAGAGCAGATGCTTGAATACATGGAAAAAAAGCAGTACAAGAAAGCCATGGAGATCGCTGACACGATCGACTGGCGCCGCGTAAAAAATGCATCTATGCTCAACAATGTGAGTGAGATTTATGAATATAACGGGGAGTATCAGAAGAGCAGGGATGTATTGTTCATGGCCTACGACAGGGCTCCGGGGAGCAGGAAGACCGTGTACAGGCTGGGAACACTTGCTTTGAAGATCAATGACACAGATGAGGCTTCGGACTGCTATGAAGAGTTTGTGAGACTGGCTCCGAAAGATCCCAATCAGTTCATCTTAAAATATAAAATACTGAAGGCCCGCCGAGCCCCTCTGTCTGAGCAGATCGAGGCTCTTGAAGATTTCAAGAAGGCAGAGTATGTAGAGAAATGGGCCTATGAGCTGGCAAAACTTTACCATGAGGCCGGTATGACTGCCGAGTGCCTGGAGGAGTGTGATGACCTGATCCTCTGGTTCAGTGAAGGGAAATATGTCTATCAGGCCATGGAACTGAAGATGAAATATAAGCCCCTGACTCCGCTTCAGCAGGAGAAGTACGACAGCATGCGGGGCGTATCTTCCCATGTCTCCCGCAGAGACGCTGCGGCAGAGGATGAAGTCCTTGAAGAGGAGGAGGCCGAAGACACCGCAGAAGAGGCGGAAGAGACAGCCATGGAGGAAGATGTGCAGGAAACTTTTGAGCAGAGAGCTCCGGAGACTTCCGGTACCATTGACGCTGAGACAAGGGAGATCCGTCTGGATGAGCTCCGGGCTGCCAGAGAGCAGGCTGCCGCGGCTGGCGCGGCTGTGGAAGAGACGGCTCGTGAACCGGAAGATCCTGACAGGAGCCAGAAGAAGGTCAAAGAAGAATCCCCCATCCGCAAAACCGTCAAGGGTGCTACGCTGGCGGAGGCGTTGGCCAACGGCGTTAAGGTTGCCAGCGGTATTGACATCGAGGATATTGAGAAGAAAGCAAGCCCCAAGCGGGATGAAGATATGCGCATCACAGGCCAGATGAAGATAGAGGAGATCCTGGCAGCCTGGGAGGCAAAACAGAAGGACAATGCCGAGGCCATTGAGGCCCAGAAAAAGCGGGATGAAGAGAAACTTGCCGAGAGGAAGCGGGAGGCTCAGCGCCGCCGTGAGGAGGAGGCAAGAAGGATAGAAGAACAGCAGCGAGCTGCCGAGGAGGCCAGAAGGATCGCAGAGCAGAAAGCTGCCGAGGAGGCCAGAAGGCTGGCAGAAGAGCAGGCGGAGCAGGAGAGACTTCTTGCAAAGCAGCGGGCTGATGAGGAAAAACGCCTTGCCCGCCAAAAGGCCGAAGAAGAGGAGGCGCTTTTGGATCGCATCGCTTCCGGTCAGGTGACTGCAGAACTGAAGGAAGCAGTAAAGAATGCATCTGCTCCTGAGGAAGAGGCAGAAGAGGAAGAAATTGTTGAGGCAGAGCTGACAGAAGAAGCTGCCGTAACAGAAGAAGCCGACTACGAGGAAGTTCCGGAAGAAGATGCATATGAGGAGGCTGACTACGAGGAGGCCCCGGAAGAAGATGCATATGAGGAGGCCGACTACGAGGAAGCGGCGGAAGATGCATATGAGGAAGATGACTATGAGGAGCCTGCGGCAGAGGAGGAGCCGGAAGAGAAAGAGGAAACTCTGGCTACTGGCATGACTGCGGACCTGAGACAGCTTATGGAAGAGCTGGAGGCAGAGGAGAAGCAGTCCGGCAAAAAGGACGAAGCCACAGACTTTGACGATGAATTCCAGGCTGCTTTTGCAGAAGAGTCCTATGAGGAAGCTGATCTGGAGGATGAGTACGACTACGAAGAAGCGGACTTTGAGGATGAAGATGACTACGAGGCGTCCGATTTCAAAGACGGGGAAGACTACGAGGAAGACAGCTTTGATGAGGAAGACTATGACGAGGATGGCTTCGACGAGGACAGCTTCGATGAGGACGGCTATGAGGAAGAAGACTACGATGAGGATGACCTTGTAGATGACTATGAAGACTATGATGATATAGACGAAGAAGACTACGAGGACGATTTCTTTGATGAGGAAGAGGAAGAGGAAGAGATTCCAGAAGAGCCCGAGCCTAAGCTGACAAGAAAAGAGAAGCGCGCACAGAAGAGGGCAGAGAAAGAGGCTGCCAGACAGGCCAGAAAGACAGAGGAGCTTGTCATCGAAGAGCCTACGGAGGAGGAGATCCAGAGACGGATCCAGAAAGGGAAAGGCGGCGTGCCTTTTGACACCGGGTTTGTGGTGACAGGGCGCTATGACCTGAGCGCCACCAGTGAGATCGGCCTGAAGGCGGGACTTACTGAGGAGCAGAAGCAGCTCTTCTCCTATTTCGTTCCTGTCCGGGGCATGAGCGAGCAGATTGTGGAAGTGCTGGACAATGACCGCAGAGAGCGCAGGAACGGCACATCCCGCACCGGCAATATCCTGGTCATCGGACATAAAGGATCCGGCAAGACGGTCCTTGCTGTGGATATGGTAAAGGCTATCCAGAAGCAGAGGAACCTGAAGCAGGGCAAGGTGGCCATTGTGACAGGCGAGTCGCTGAACAAGAAAGATATCCCGAATATCATCCAGAAGCTCAGAGGCGGCGCCATCATCATTGAGAAGGCAGGAAAACTCAATGCAAGGACAGTTCGGGAGCTGAACATCCTGATGGAGAAGAAGACCGGAGAGCTGCTGTTTGTGCTGGAGGACCAGAAGAAGGCGCTGGAGAGACTCTTTACAGCCAATCCGGAGTTTAAGAAGAAATTTACATCCAGGCTGGAGCTTCCTGTATTTATCAACGATGAGCTGGTTACATTCGGGCAGACATATGCCAAGGAGAATGGATATAAGCTGGATGAGATGGGAATCCTGGCGCTGTACAGCCGGATCGATGTGATGCAGAGAGAAGATCACGCAGTGTCTGTGGCAGAGGTAAAGGAGATCATGGATGCGGCCATCGAACATTCCCAGAAGGCAAATGTGAAACATCTGGCCCGGAGAATGTTCCGCAAAGGAACGGACGAATCCGATCGGATTATCCTGAAGGAAGACGATTTTAGGATCTAAAAACTGTATAAAATGTATAAAAAAGAAAGAGTTTTGACAAAAATGATTGTTCAAAACTCTTTCTTTTTGTGGGGTGATAAAGTATAATAGATGTATTAGAAATTGAACATGAGAGGGTGAAATCATGGCAGTAAAGAAGAACATAAAACCTTATGAGATAGGGGAACTTGACCATTATCTGTTCGGGCAGGGGAACCATTATGAGATATACAGAAAGCTCGGCGCCCACCGTGTGAAGGACAAAGATCAGGAGGGTGTCTATTTTGCTGTCTGGGCTCCCCACGCCGAGTCTGTCTCTGTGGTAGGTGATTTCAATAACTGGGACAGAGAGGCGAATCCTATGGATAGGGGAGAGCCGCTGGGGATTTACACCTGCTTTGTGCCGGACCTTCCGGAGATGTCATTGTACAAGTACTGCATTAAGACCTACAAAGGGGAATATATCCTGAAAGCAGATCCTTTTGCAAATTATGCAGAAAAGCGCCCGGGAACTGCATCCAGAGTGGTGGATCTGTCCCGGATCAGCTGGTCTGACGGCGACTGGATGGAAAACCGCAGGTCGTGGGACCACACAAAAGAGCCCATGTCGATCTACGAAGTACACATCGGATCCTGGAAGAAACACCCGCTGACAGAAGATGATGAGGACGGATTTTACAATTACCGTGAATTCGCCAGGGAGATTGTAAAATACATCAAATATATGGGGTATACCCATATTGAGATCATGGGGATTGCAGAGCATCCCTTTGACGGTTCCTGGGGCTACCAGGTGACAGGATACTTTGCTCCTACATCCAGGTATGGAACGCCGGAGGATTTTGCCTGGATGATCAATTACCTGCACAGGAACAAGATCGGCGTGATCCTGGACTGGGTTCCTGCCCATTTCCCGAGAGATGCTCACGGACTTGCCGACTTTGACGGGACGCCTACTTTTGAGTATGCGGACCCGAGAAAAGGGGAGCATCCGGACTGGGGGACGAAGATTTTTGACTACGGCAAGAATGAAGTGCAGAATTTCCTGATTTCAAATGCCCTGTTCTGGATTGAAAATTATCATGTGGACGGGCTTCGCGTGGATGCGGTGGCTTCCATGCTTTATCTGGATTACGGAAAGCAGGACGGACAGTGGGTCGCCAACAAGTACGGCGGCAACAAGAACCTGGAGGCTATAGGGTTTTTCAAACATCTGAACTCGGTTGTTTTGGGAAGGAATCCCGGGGCAGTGATGATTGCAGAGGAGTCCACGGCCTGGCCGAAAGTGACGGGAGATGTGGAGGACGATGGACTGGGCTTCAGCCTGAAGTGGAATATGGGCTGGATGCATGACTTTACTGAATATATGAAACTTGATCCCTACTTCCGCAAGGGGGCTCACAATCTGATGACGTTTGCAATGAGCTACGCCTACAGTGAGAAATATATCCTTGTGCTGTCCCACGATGAGGTGGTGCATCTGAAGTGTTCTATGCTCAACAAGATGCCCGGACTTGGATTTGATAAATACGCCAACCTGAAGGCGGGATATGCGTTTATGATGGGACATGCCGGGAAGAAGCTGCTCTTCATGGGCCAGGAGTTCGCCCAGCTGAGAGAGTGGAGCGAGAAGAGGGAAATTGACTGGTTCCTCCTCGCGGAGCCGGAGCATCAGGCTGTTCAGAACTGGATGCGTGATCTGCTCCACCTGTACAAGAAAAACAGAGCCCTGTACGACCAGGATGACACCTGGGAAGGATTTGAGTGGATCAATGCGGACGACAGGGACAGGAGCATTTACAGTTTTATGCGCCATGCAAAGGGGGGGAAGAAAAACCTTCTCTTTGTCATCAATTTCACGCCCATGGCCAGAGATGACTATCGCGTGGGCGTTCCCAGAAGAAAGCAGTACAAGCTGGTTATGAACAGCGACGACCTGCAGTATGGCGGAAAGGGCGAAGTCAGGCCGAAGATCTATAAGGCTGTGAAGTCTGAGTGTGACGGGCGACCGTACTCGTTTGCCTACAAGCTGCCTCCCTACGGAGTGGCAATCTTTGAATTTTAAAGAAAGTTGTGATAAGATTTACGGGCGGAGGGAATATCCCTTCCGCCTGTATTTTATGCAGGAGAAAAGGAAAGGAGACACAGGAATGCGTCTGAGAAATATACCCAGAGCAGAGGGTGTACTGGAAGCCCACGACAAGGTGATTAAAAACGAGAAGGAGTACAAGGGGCAGTGGAAGGCTGTCTTTGGAAATGAACATCCCGTTTATATAGAGATCGGAATGGGAAAAGGGCAGTTCCTCACCGAGATGGCGGCCCGGCATCCCGAGAGGAATTACATTGGCATTGAGAGATATTCCAGCGTCCTTCTGCGGGCAGTGGAGAGGCTGGATAAGCTGGAAGAGGAAAAGAAAAGCGAGCAGGAGGGGGGCGCCCGTCTCCTGGAAAATATACGGTTTATCTGCATGGATGCGGCAGAAATCGGGGAGGTGTTTGAAAAAGGGGAAGTCAAAGGGATCTACCTGAACTTTTCTGATCCGTGGCCCAAGAAGAGGCATGCAAGAAGGCGGCTCACATCAAAAGAATTTTTTGCCAGATACGACCAGGTGCTGGCGCCGGAGGGCCAGGTGGAATTCAAGACCGACAACCAGGATCTGTTCCAGTTTTCTCTGGAGCAGGCGGATGAAGCAGGATGGAGAGTGCTTATGAGCACCTGGGATCTCCACGCAGATCCGGCCATGAACCAGGGAAATGTGATGACGGAGTATGAGAAAAAATTTTCGGCAAAGGGCAATCCGATCTGCAAGATGATTGCGGGCAGGTGAAGATAAGGAACCTTTCTGCATAGTATATAGAGAGAAGATCTTGCGAAGGAGACTGGCATATGGGAAGGAGAAGACCGGGAGGAGTATCCAGGTGGAGCTGTGTGATGTACCGGCTCAGAAGGAAGAACTGCTTTGTTGACTGCTTTCACAGATCTATGCATGAAGTGTACCGCATACTCAATCCCAGATGCTGACCCGGGAGAGCGGAAAGGATGTCCTGATGTATCACCTGACAGAGGAGAATTTTGATATAGAAGTCCTGAAAGAAACAGGGGCTGTAGTTGTCATGTTTTACGAAAAATGGTGTCCGAAATGTTCCATGACAAGACCTGTTGTGGAGGAGCTGGAACAAAAATACAGAGGAAAGATCAAGTTTTGTGAAGCGGAATTGTCGGAGACGCCCCACCTTGCAGCATCATATGGGGCGGACATCGTGCCCACCTTTCTGTTTGTGAAAAAAGGCGAGGTAAAAGCCTCTATGAAAGGCGTGGTGGGAGAAAAAATACTGGAGAAGAGAATGAAGGAACTGCTCTGACAGGGCGGTTCCTTTCTTTATTCTTCATCCATTTTTAAGAAAAGTTTCGTGTACAATCCGGCCGGAATGTGTTATATTGGGTACGGTGAAAGGTAGCGCCGCCGTGTGATGGCGCTGCATCGGCCAGAAAATAATTAAAAAGGGAGACAAGGTTTTAAAACCGCAAGAGTATGAAGATGAAAAAAGTTTTGCCGCTTCTGATGGCGGCGGTAATGGTGACAGCCGGCATGCCTATGGCAGTATCTGCCTCGGAGACAGGAGATACTGTACAGGATGCGGGGAGTACAGAGACAGGAACATCTGGAACAGACAGTACAGGCGCGGCCTCCGGCACTTCTGGGGAAACAGGCGCTCAGACCGGTACAGGCAGCGGCGACAGCGGAACTGCGGCTGATGGAACACAGCAGGGCGGCAGCACGGATACATCCGGGACCGTAGATGGAACAGAAACCACAGACGGCACAGAGACAGACGACGGGCAGCAGACAGAGGACGCTGCAGATGAGAATACAGATGCAGCAGAAGAAGAGGAAGACACAGATGAGGGAAATACTGACAGCGGAAAGGTAGTTACACTTGGCGAGAACCTGAATGAGGAGCAGCGGGCTTCCATGTACGAGTATTTTGGAACTACCCCGGAGGAGGTGGAGACCATTGTTGTCACCCACGCCGACGAGGTGCAGTATATGGAAGGCATTGCCACAGATGAACAGATCGGACCTACCACAAACAGCTGTGCCTATGTAGAGCCCACAGAATCAGGTGGGATCAAAGTGAAGACAGCCAACCTGAATTTCGTGACAAGCGCCATGATCGCCAGCACACTGACTACAGCGGGCATGGAGAACTGCAATGTCATTGCGGCATGTCCTTTTGAGGTGTCCGGAACCGGCGCCCTGACAGGCATTATCATGGCTTACGAGACGGCCAGCGGCGAGAACCTGGACGAGGGCCAGAAGGAAGCTGCTATGGAGGAGCTTGTGACAACAGGAGAGCTTGCTGACAGCGTGGGACAGGAGAAAGCCACAGAGGTCATGAAGGATGTCAAGACAGAGGTGCTCGACGAGGGACTTACAGAGCCGGAAGAGATCGGCGAGGCTGTTGATAATATAGCGGAAGAAAATGAGATTACACTGACAGACGACCAGAGAGCACAGGTGGTTGCTCTGATGGAGAAGATTTCCCAGTATGACTACGATGTGAACGCGTTAAAAGACACACTGGACAATCTGACAGGCGATGACGGCATGCTGTCCAATATCTGGAACTCAGTAAAGACTTTCTTCGTAGGGTCAGATGACGGTATCCTGAGCGGAACAAACGATGAGGCGCTGGGATCTGATGTCATCACGGACAGTACAGTCAATGAGGGCGGCTTTAAAGACGGCCTGTTTACAAGAATCAAGAATTTTTTCACAGGTGAATAATATTGTAAAAGCGGACGTAATACTTTTTAAAAGTATTACGTCCGCTTTTACATGTACTGGTGTGCTATTGTGTCTCCATATCCATGCTGTTGTCTCTTTTGTCTGCGCTTCCCTGACAATTCTTCTTGGACAACCAGGAATTCTCTGCCTTTGACAGACTATTCGCATACCCAAAATGAACAGACGCTATACCACTACATTTTAGGGCGGATAGAAGAGGAATATGTCCGGCGGAAAACAGGTAAATGAGAAGAATAAAAGCACTGCAAGGAGCCATCCCAGAAAGACGAGCATGGGGTCTGCCTGGCGGAATTTCCGGAATAAGTGGCCGGATATGACGTAGGAAAAGCAGACGCCTGTCAGAAAGAGCAGGATATCGGCCGCAAGGAAATTCCTCCCCAGGACAAAAGTGTACAGATAGTAGAGGACAACGATCATTGTCATGCCCGCTGTGATGCCGGCCAGCCTGGCGCCGAAAAGCGCACAGGGATTGGGGTGGCGGATAAGAAACTCAATGACAGTTAAAAGCAGTATGGGGAAGAAAAGGAGCTTTAAATGCTCCCACACAGATTCGTTGACGGGAGAAATGAGCGCGGCAAAAGGATTTTCGCCGGAAAAGTCATACAGAAAATGAAAGACGCTTCCAAGGAGCGCCGCTGAGAGCATATAGGGGAAATCTCTCCGTCTGCATATCTGAAGCAATGCCTGTCCCTCCTTTGCCGCCGCAGGAAAATGCAGCAGATTATATTTATATAAAGTATATATATGCGGATATAAAGAAAAAAAGAAGAAACACTCGCTACTAAGTAGTGTTGATAGTAGGATTGAGGATTTCATCTTCGGGTGGAGCGCTGGATACATATTGACCTAAGTCAGTTTGAAGATGACTGGCCAATAACGAAACGGAAAGAACCAGTAAATATGATGAAAACCGTGGTAGTTACATGGATGCGGAGGGGAACTATGTTTATACCACATGGGAAAAGATAGGCAAGCGGTGGGTGAGAATGCAGAATGGGTGATCATGCTGGATAGAGATGATTACAACGTGGATCTGCAGTACCGTTATCAGGAGGAAAACACGGATCCGCAGGTGGAAAAACTCCTGAAGCTTATGGCACAGCTGACAGAATCCCAGATCAATCTCATCTATGACCATTTCGGTGCAGGAAAGCAGCTTAAGGAAATCTGCAATGAAGAGAATGCTGCAAATGGTACCAACAAGAAGCTCCTTTTATCTGTCTACAGGTATCTTCCTGTCACGCTCTGTGCATTCGCCTTAATCTCTTCCGGCGTTCCGGCTGCCACAATCCGCCCGCCGCTCTCCCCGCCGCCGGGGCCCATGTCGATGACGTAGTCTGCGCTGCGGATCACGTCCAGGTCGTGCTCAATGACAATGATAGTGGCGCCCTGGCTGATGAGTGTCTGGAAGACGAGAAGGAGGGTCTGCACGTCCAGAGGGTGGAGGCCGATGGTGGGCTCGTCAAAGACAAAGACGGAGTCCCTCTGGGGGCGGCCCATCTCGCTGGCCAGTTTCAGCCGCTGGGCCTCTCCGCCGGAGAGCCCCGGGGTCTCCTCGCCCAGAGTCAGGTAGCCAAGTCCCAGGTCTTTTAAGATCTGCAGACGCTGACTGACGTTTTTCAGATGACAGCAGACATCCAGTGCGGTGTTCACATCCATGGCCATCAGCTCCGGCAGAGAGAAGGACTTCCCCTCTTTGTTCGCATATCGGATCTGTGCGGCCTCCTTGCTGTACCGGGAACCCCGGCATCCGGGGCAGGTGACTTCCACATCCGGCAGGAACTGCACGTCCAGACTGATGACGCCGGTGCCGTCGCAGACCGGACAGCGCAGCTTCCCTGTGTTGTAGGAAAAGTCCCCTGCCTTGTAGCCGGCTTCTTTTGCGCCCGGTGTCCTGGCAAATGTCTTCCGTAGCTCATCGTGGACATTGGCGTAGGTGGCTACGGTGGAGCGGATGTTGATGCCGATGGGGGTGGCGTCGATGAGTTTTACCTGTCCGATCCCATCCACCTCAAGGGAACGCACGTGTTCCGGCAGTTTTCTGCCCTTGATCTGTGCCTCCAGGGCGGGGATCAGGCTCTCCAGGATGAGGGTGGTCTTGCCGGAGCCGGATACGCCGGTGACAGCAGTGAGCCGTCCTTTTGGGATGTCTGCCTCCAGCGGCTTTACGGTGTGGATGGAACCGGTGGAGAGGTGGATGCGGCCGTGGGAGAACATGTCAGAGGCCGGAGCCTGCTCCCGCCGGAAGCCGTCTGCCCTGCCGGCCAGGAAGGGGCCGATCATGGAGCCGGGATCTGCCATGATCTGGGGAATACTGCCCTGAGCGATGACATGGCCGCCCTTCAGGCCGGCCTCCGGGCCCATTTCCACAATCCAGTCGGCCTCTGACAGGATCTGTGTGTCATGGTCTACCAGTACGATGGAATTGCCGTCTGCTATGAGGTCGTGCATAACCCCTTTCAGCCCTTCGATGTTGGCGGGGTGCAGGCCGATGGAGGGCTCGTCCAGCACGTAGAGCACACCGGTGGTGCGGTTGCGGACGGCCCGGGCCAGCTGCATCCGCTGGCGCTCCCCGGTGGAGAGGGTGGAGGAAGCGCGGTCCAGGGAAAGGTAGCCAAGGCCCAGGTCCATGAGCCGCCGGGCGGGGATGTGGAAGGACTCGCAGATACTCTCTGCCATGGGGCGCATCTCCTCCGGCAGGGAGGCGGGGACACCGGACACCCAGCCAGCCAGATCCACAAGTGGCATCCGGCACACCTCATCCAGGGAGCAGCCCCGCAGCCGGGGCGCTCTTGCTTTTTGGGAGAGTCGGGTCCCGCCGCAGTCCGGGCAGACTTCTTCCTTTAAGAATTTTTCCACCCGTTTCATGCCTTTTTCGTCTTTTACTTTGGAAAGGGCGTTCTCCACAGTGTACACAGCATTGAAATAAGTAAAATCAAGCTCTGCTGCCTGGTTGGAGCTTTTTGCCTTGTAGAGGATATGTTTTTTCTCGGCAGGCCCGTTGTAGACAATGTCCTTCTCCCTGTCTGTCAGCTGGCAGAAGGGCACGTCCGTGCGCACTCCCATCTCCCGGCAGACGTCGGTCATAAGCGACCACATAAGGGAGTTCCAGGGGGCCACGGCGCCCTGGTCGATGGTGAGGGTTTCGTCCGGTACAAGGGTGGAGCGGTCCACTGTCCGGACGGTTCCGGTCCCGTCACAGGAAGGGCAGGCCCCCTGGCTGTTGAAAGCCAGTTCTTCTGCAGAGGGAGCGTAGAAGGAGGCGCCGCAGTCCGGGCAGACCAGCTCCTGCTCGGCGGCCACTTTCAGGGTAGGCGGCAGGCAGCAGCCGCAGGACGGACAGCGGTGGCTGGCCAGTCTGGAGAACATGAGCCGGAGGCTGTTCAGAAGTTCGCTGCCGGTCCCGAAGGTGCTGCGGATGCCGGGGACAGCCGGGCGCTGGTGGAGGGCCAGAGCCGCCGGCACGTAGAGCACGTCGTCCACATCAGCTTTGGCCGCCTGGGTCATCCTGCGCCTTGTGTAGGTGGAGAGGGCGTCCAGATACCGCCGGGACCCTTCCGCGTAGAGGACGCCCAGGGCCAGGGAGGATTTGCCGGAGCCGGACACGCCGGCGATCCCTACAATCTTGTTCAGAGGGATATCTACATCTATATTTTTCAGATTGTGGACCCGGGCGCCCCGTATCTTCATCTTGTCTATCATCTGTCATCATTTCCTTTCTGAGGTGGTTCTGTATTATAGTATAATCCAATCTGAGACAGGAAAAAAGTGTTATTAAAATAACATAAAAAAATCTGTTGTAAATAAAAAACATTCATTATAAAATGTATTTAACAGACAATAATAAGAAAATCATATAAAAATCAGACGAGGAGGAATGTGTATGCTCAAAAATAAAGTGGCAATTGTGACAGGAGGAACCCGCGGAATTGGATATGCAACGGTTGAGAAGTTCCTGGAAAACGGGGCAAAGGTTGTCTTGTTCGGCTCCCGCCAGGAGACAGTTGACAAAGCCCTGGCATCTCTGAAAGCGGAAAACCCGGCATGGGAAGTGTACGGCGCCTGGCCGGATCTGGCGGATGCCGAGGCGGTGGCCCGGGAGATCGGAAAGGTCAAAGAGACATTGGGAAAAATCGATATCCTGGTAAACAATGCCGGCATGTCGGACAGCACACCTATTGACAACTACACGGCACAGCAGTTTGCAAAAGTGATGCAGTTAAATGTAAGCGCCATGATGAACTGCATCATGCCCACAGTGAAAATCATGAAAGAGCAGGGAGGCGGATGCATCCTGAATACCAGCTCCATGGTCAGCATCTGTGGACAGCCCTCGGGCGTGGCTTACCCCACAAGCAAATCTGCCGTGAACGGACTTACCTGGTCCCTGGCAAGGGAGCTTGGCCCAAGCCGCATCCGGGTCAACGCTGTGGCGCCGGGTATTACAAAGACAGACATGGTGGCGGCGCTCCCCAAGGAGATGATAGATCCTCTGATCAACGCCATTCCCCTGCGCCGGGTAGGCGAGCCGGAAGACATTGCCAATGCTTTCCTTTTCCTGGCCAGCGATATGGCCTCCTATGTGACAGGAGAGATCTTATCTGTGGACGGGGCGATGAGGACGTAGAAGAGACAATTGAGAGAACATAAAAGGGAGGCTTGATTTTTCAAGCCTCCCTGCTCTTGTCTATGATCACCAGTTTTGTCGATCACTCCCGGCAGTTCCTTCCTGCCGGAAAGTGTGCTATAGTAAAGACAATGATGAAAAACAGGAGATGCGTGGAAATGACAAAAAAACTGACTTTCAGAGAGACCATATTTGTAGCCAGCATGCTGTTTGGCATGTTTTTCGGGGCGGGGAATCTGATCTTTCCCGTGTCCATGGGGCAGATGGCGGGCAGCCATATCTGGCAGGCCGCGGCAGGCTTTCTCATTACCGGTGTGGGCCTGCCCCTTCTGGGTGTGGCCGCCCTGGGCATCAGCCGGGAAACAGGACTTCTGGGGCTGGGGAGCCGGGTGGGAAGAGGATACGGTATGTTCTTCACCTGTGCGCTCTACCTGACGATAGGGCCATTTTTTGCTATACCCAGATGCGCCAGTGTCTCCTATACTGTGGGGATGGAAGGCATACTTGCGGGGGAGGGGAGCTTCCTTTTTCAGGCAGCGTTTTCCTTTATTTTCTTTGCGGCGGTCCTGTTTTTTGCCCTCAGGCCAGGGCAGATCATGACATGGATCGGGAAAGTGCTGAACCCTCTCTTTCTTGCATTTCTTGCCGTCCTTGTGGTGCGGGCACTGACTGCGCCCATGGGTGGTGTCCGTGAGGCAATCCCCTCCGGAGACTATGTGGAGAGCGCCTTTTCTACAGGACTACTGGAGGGTTACAATACCATGGATGCTCTGGCGGGGCTTGCCTTTGGCATCGTGGTCATCGATGTCATCAGAGGACTGGGAGTGACAGAGCCGGAAGAGGTGGCGAAAAGCACGGTGAAAGCAGGGATATTCAGCTCTGTACTGATGGCAGTCATCTATCTCCTTGTCTCTGTCATGGGAACCCAGAGCACCGGACAGCTGGAAGTGAGCAGCAACGGCGGGGAAGCCCTGGCCCGGATCGCGGACAGCTACTTTGGCGGCGGCGGCGCCTTTATCCTGGCGGTGATCGTCACGGTGGCCTGCCTGAAGACGGCAGTGGGGCTTATCACGAGCTGTGGGGAAACCTTTGCGGAGATGTTCCCGGGAGGGCCGTCCTATCACGTCTGGGCGGTAGTCTTCTGCGTGGGCTCCTTCCTGGTAGCCAACCTGGGGCTGGATGCCATTATTGCCTACTCCCTTCCGGTCCTGATGTTCCTCTATCCCCTTGCCATCGTGCTGGTCCTGCTGACTCTGACGGGCAGATGGTTTGGGAACGACCCGGTTGTCCTAAGGTGGGCGCTGGGCCTTACGGGCGTGGCCGCCCTGTTTGACGGTCTGGGAGCGCTCCCGGAGGGGACAAGGGCGCTGCTCCATCTGGACGGTCTGACTGCCTCTGCCCTGGAGCTCCTGCCCCTCTCCGGGCAGGGGTTTGGCTGGGTGTGCCCCGCACTTCTTGGAACGGCGATCGGCCTTGCCGTACATGCATATGGAGCAGGCGGAAGGGCCGGGAAGCGTGAAAAGACCGGAGGAGAGCGATGACAAAGATCTGGTACGTGGAAGATGATGCGCAGATATCCTGCATGGTAAAAGAATATCTGGAAGAGAGAGACTGCCAGGTAATGGTGTACGACAGGCCAGAGGCAGTCAGAGAGGCTTTTGAGGCGGAGAAGATCCCGGACCTGCTTATTCTGGACTGGAACATACCGGGCGGCAGCGGGATGGAGCTGTGCCGCTGGATACGGGCCAGATGGCGGGAACTTCCTGTTATCTTTCTTACGGTCCGCGGTGATACACGGGATATTGTGAACGGACTGGGAGGCGGCGCCGATGATTATATGACCAAACCGTTTGAGCTGGAAGTCCTCTATTCCCGTATACTGGCGCTGTTAAGAAGAACAGGGGGCAGCCCGGGCCAAATCCTTGTCTGCGGAGAGATCCGGCTGGACAGAAGCCGGATGGAAGTGCGGAGCGGCGGCAGAAAGGTACCTGTCAGTCAGACAGAATACCAGATCCTTCTGCTTCTGATGGAGAATATAGGAAGGACAGTTACAAGACAGAGCCTGCTGGAACAGGTCTGGGACAGTAACGGCAGCTATGTTAATGACAATACGCTGACTGTGGCTGTGAAACGTTTGCGGGAAAAGCTGGGACACCCGGCATGTTTCAGGACAGTCCGCAGCTTTGGATACAGGATGGAAATGTGAGTGGATAAGGGAGGAACAGGATGCGGGTAAAAAAAGAAAAGGCAGGCGTATTTCTGTCTGTCATGGCCGCTTTTCTGGCAGCAGCTGCACTGCTGACAGTACTGATGGGCAGTTATTTTGCGGAAAGGCAGTTTGACCTTCTGGGAGAGGTCTGCCGGGAAGTGGTGCAGCAGTCGCCGCAGTCCGGCAGTGCTGTGATCAATGCGCTGAAGAGTGCAGGTGAGGCCGGTGAAAGGACAGGGGCAGAGTACCTGCAGGGTTACGGCTACAGTGCGGATGATTTTGATAAGGGGTACAGCAGGATGTATGCAGCGGCAGGGACGGGCTTCCTGGCTGCGTGCCTGCTGTTTCTTTCTGCCTTTTTTCTGGAGAGAAGGAGGACGGCCCGGCAGGTGGAAGCGCTGATCCGGTATCTGGAGCAGGCCGGTACCGGACAGCAGGGGCTGCTGGGGCGGCGCCGGGAAGATGCATTTTCCGGGCTGAGAGATGAGATGTACAAGACAGTGACAGCCCTGCAGCAGACAAGGGACAGGGCCCGGGAGACAAAAAATATGTTTGCCGTGAACCTGGCAAATATAGCTCATCAGATGAAGACGCCGGTAACGGCCATCTCTCTGTGCATACAGAGGATGAAGGAGAAGAACACGCTGGAGTATCTGGCCTCCGTGGAGCGGCAGATTGACCGCCTCACCTGTCTGGAGGAGGCGCTGCTTCTGATGTCCCGCATGGATGCCGGAGTGCTGGAGTTTCAGAAAAAAGAGGTGGATGTGTTCACTGTCCTTGAAATGGCGGCGGAAAATCTGGAGGATCTGAGCCTGAGGAAAAAGGTGGCTGTCCATGTGCCGGAGCAGCCGCCGGTCTGCGCCTGGCTGGATCCGGACTGGACTGTGGAGGCGGTTATGAATCTGATGAAGAACTGCCTGGAACACAGCCCGGAAGGAGGCGCTGTTTGCTGTGACTGGGAGGACAATCCTCTCTATGTCCGGATCCGTATATGGGATGAGGGGAAAGGATTTTCCGGGAAAGATCTGCCCCACCTGTTTGAGCGGTTTTACAGGGGAGAAGAGGCCGGGAGGGATGGCATCGGCATCGGACTTTACCTGGCAAAGGAGATCCTGGAAGCACAGAACGGAGCCCTGGAGGCATACAACAGGCCCGGCGGGGGAGCCTGCTTTGAGATCCGGCTGTACCATCGTTAGATAACTTTTTCCATAAAATGCTGTCACCGGAATGTCACTTTGTTCTGTTATGATAAAGAAAAATGGCGATGGACCATCAGACAGAAAAAACAGGGAGGCGGCTATGGAGATTGTAAAATGTGTCGGAGTAAAAAAGGTATACGGAGAGGGAGAGGCTCAGGTGGAAGCCCTGCGGGGCATTGATCTGACTGTGGAGAGCGGGGAGTTCCTGGCAGTGGCAGGCGCGTCGGGCTCGGGCAAATCCACGCTCCTTCACATTCTGGGGAGTGTGGATAAAGCCACGGAGGGAGAAGTCCTTGTGGGCGGAACGGACATTGGCAGGCTTTCTCCCAGGGAAGCAGCCCTGTACCGGAGAAGGAAAGCAGGGCTTATCTATCAGTTCTATAATCTGATCCCTTCCATGACAGTAGAAAGAAATATACAGATGCCCCTTCTTCTTGACAAAAGAAAGCCGGATCCCGCGTATTTCCGTCAGATCGTGGAGATGCTGGGGCTTGAGGAAAAGCTGAAAGCGCTGCCCTGGCAGCTCTCCGGCGGGCAGCAGCAGAGAGCGGCCATCGGGAGGGCTCTCATGGCCAGGCCACTGCTCCTTCTTGCCGACGAGCCTACGGGAAATCTGGACCGGAGAAATGCCAGGGAGATCATGGATCTTTTCCATCTCTTTCACAGAAACTTTCACCAGACTATTCTTCTTGTCACCCATGATGAAAAGCTGGCCCTTGAGGCGGAGCGCATCATCACGCTGGAAGACGGGCAGATCGTCAGCGACAGAAAGGTAAGGTGAGAACTATGTGGAAGGAGTATTCAAAAGGATATCTGAAGCAGAACAGATCAGCCGGGGTTTCTGTCATGGCGGCGGCCCTGCTGGCCGCTTTTTTTCTGTCCCTGCTCTGTAGTCTCTTTTATAATTTCTGGGCCTATGATGTGGAGAGGATCCTTTTGGAAGAGGGGGACTGGCATGTGCGCATTGCGGGATCCTTTGACCGGGAGGATCTGGAGCTGATCCGGGGATTTTCCGGGGTTGACCGGGCTGAGATAAATGAAGGACTTTCGGAAGACAAGACTGTGGTGGAGCTGCGCTTTGAGGATATGGGGGACGTATACAAGGAGACTGCTCTGATCTGCGGGAAGCTGGGGATTGATATGGCGGATGTATCCTGGCACGAGACACTTCTGTCCAGGTATTTTATCACAGATCCCCGGGACAGCGAGCCGCCTCTGCTTCTGCCTTTCTTTGCCGCGGTGCTGCTGGTCCTGTGTGTGTCTCTTGTTCTGGTGATCCGCACGGCCTTTGAGATCTCCATGCAGGCCAGGGTGCGCCAGTTCGGCATCTTCTCCAGCATTGGAGCCACACCGGGACAGATCCGGCTGTGCCTTGTGCAGGAGGCGGCCGCCCTCTGCGCGCTGCCTGTACTCGCAGGGATCCTGCTTGGAACTGCGGGCTGTGCCGGTATTCTGGAGGCTGTCAACAGATTTGCGGCAGATTTGCCGGGCAGACACGAAGCTGTTTTCCAGTACCACCCCGCTGTGCTGCTGGTTACAGCCATATCTGCCGTGCTGACGGTACTCTGTTCTGCCTGGGCGCCGGCGCGGAAACTTTCCAGGATGACGCCCCTCCAGGCGCTGCGTGAGCCGACGGGGCTGCAACTGAAGAAAAAAAGCCGCCAGAGGATCCTGGGAAGTCTGTTCGGGATCGAGGGGGAGCTGGCGGGAAATGCCCTGAAGATGCAGAAGAAAGCCCTGCGCATCTCCAATCTGTCTCTCACGCTGTCTTTCCTCGGATTTACGGCTATGCTGTGCTTTTTTACCCTCTCCGGGATCAGTACCAGATACACCTATTTTGAAAGGTACCAGGACGCCTGGGATGTGATGGTGACAGTGAAAGACACAGATCTGGCAGATTTTTCCCTGTCGGAGCAGGTCAGGAAAATTCCGGGAGTCCGAGGCAGCATTTCCTATCAGAAGGCGGACGGTACGGTGTTGCCGGGGGAGGACTGGTTCAGTGACAGGCTGGTAGAGGCTGGCGGATACAAGGTTCTTGCCGGGACGGAAAGTGACGGGCAGATCCCCTCCCAGGTGGTGGTCATGGACGATGCAAGCTTTCTGGAATACTGCCAGCAGATCGGAGCGGAGCCGGGCGTCTGGGGAACGGTTGTGCTGAACCGGATCTGGGACAGCACCAGCAGCAGTTTCCGGGAGCGTGCGTATATTCCCTTTGTAAATGAAGAAAAAGAAACGCTTGCCATGGGCGGGGAGGACGGAGCCACGCTGGATATACCGGTCCTTTCCTACACAGAGGAAGCGCCGCTCCTCAGGGAGGAGTATGAAGATTATGCCCTGGTGCAGTTTATGCCCCTCTCTTTGTGGGAAACGCTTCCCGGGCAGGCGCTGGACAAAGACAGAGATACCTTTATACGCATACTGGGGCCGGAGGGGGCGGATCTGCAAGCTCTGGATGAGATAGAAAAACAAGTGACAGAGCTGCTGACCCCTTCCCTGGAGGTGGAGAGCGAGAATCGGATCCAGGAGAGGCTGACCAATGACCAGATGCTCCAGGGGGCGCAGATGATAGGCGGAGCTTTCTGTGTGCTTCTGGGAGTTATCGGTCTTGCCGGCATTTTCACAAATACATTCGGATTCTTACGGCAGAGAAAAAGAGAATTTGCCCGGTATCTGGCTGTGGGGATGGACAGCAGGGAGATGAGAAAAATCTTCTGCATTGAAGCGGCGGTCATTGCCGGTCGGCCCATTCTGCTGGGACTTGGCATCACAGTGCCTGTAACTGTCTTTATGACCAGCGCCAGCCACCTGGAGCTCTCTGTCTTTCTTGAGGAAGCGCCGTTTGTGCCAGTGTCGGTCTACGGGGCATGTATCGTCCTTGCCGTAGCCCTGGCCTACTGGCTGGGGGTGAGGAGGCTGACTGGCAGTGACCTGAGCGGATGCTTAAGAGATGACGCTCTGAACTGACGGAAAGAAATACTATATAATATATAAGTTGAAGGCGCCTCTTCCTGCGTGTTATACTTGAAAAACAAACAGGAAGGGAGCCTTTTCATATGCCCAGAGGACAGAACCAGAAACTGAAGCTTTACTATCTCGCGAAGATCATGCTGGAGAAGACGGACGATGATCACTACCTGACCATGCCGGAGATCCTGGAAGCGCTGCGCTCCTATGAGGTGACGGCGGACCGGAAGAGCATCTACACGGACCTGAAGGACCTGGAGCATCTGGGGATCGAGGTGGAGGGGGAGTCCTGGGGCAGATCCTACCGCTACCACGTGGTGGGCCGGCAGTTCGAGATGCCGGAGCTGAAGCTGCTGGTGGACGCCATCCAGTCCTCCCGGTTCATCACGGCAAAGAAATCCAACGAGCTCATACGGAAGCTGGAGAGCCTGGTCAGCGAGTACGAGGCCAGGGAGCTGCAGCGCCAGGTCTACGTGTCCGGCCGCATCAAGACCATGAACGAGAGCATCTACTACACGGTGGACGCTATCTACAGCGCCATTGCCAGCAACAGGAAGATCCTCTTCCAGTATTTTCAGTGGAATGCAAAAAAGGAGATGGAGCTGCGCCACGGCGGCGCCGTTTATAAGATAAGCCCCTGGGGACTTGCCTGGGACAATGAGAACTACTACCTGGTAGGATATGACTCGGAAGCGGACATGATCAAGCACTACCGGGTGGACAAGATGCTGCGCATCCGCATGTCCGACGAGGAGAGAGAGGGGCGGGAGCGCTTCAGGGGGCTGGACATGGCGGCCTACACGAAGAAAAGCTTCGGCATGTTCGGCGGCCGGGAGGAGCAGGTAAAGCTGCTGGTGCACAACCGCCTGGCCGGAGTGATCATTGACCGGTTCGGGAAGGATATCATGATGATACCGGCGGATGAAGAGCATTTCACGGTCCATGTGGACGTGGCGGTGAGCGGCCAGTTCATCAGCTGGGTCTTCTCCCTGGGAGACGGGGTAAAGATCCTGGGACCGGAGCCTGTGGTGGAGCAGATACACCGGGAGATACGCCGGCTCACGGAACAGTACGGAGTGTGAGGTGGCATTTTTATAGGACAGCTTTCGGATTACACTGAGTTTAAAGATAAGAAAACTTGGTTGTAGAAGGGAGCTGTTCTTTTTATGAAAGGTTACAATACAGACAAAGGCTATATGGGATATGTGGAGGGCAGGTACATGTTGTTCGCAAGCGAGGAAGAGTACTACGATTACATGGAGGACTAAAAAGAATAAAAATAAGAAGGAATAAAAATTTCGCAGGAGGTCAGTCTATTTTGTAAAAATAGATTGACTTCTTTTTTTTGTCGTTGTATACTACCTTTCGTAGACGACTTTCGCACAGTGAAGTGAGAAATTTTTAAAGTATAAAAGCAACAGGGAGGAATAAGAGATGCAGTTGAAAAAAGCAGCGGCAATCCTGATGGTGATGACAATGACTGCCGGTCTTGCGGCATGTGGGAGCGAGTCATCGTCAGACGGAAACGGGAGCGGTGATGATCCGGGAAAATATGTGATCGGCATCTGTCAGCAGATGGAGCATCCATCTCTGGATGACGCGACGGCAGGCTTCCAGGATGCATGTAAGGAACTGTTCGGTGAGGACAATGTAGAGTTTGATGTGCAGAACGCGCAGGGGGAGCAGACCATGTGCTCCACCATCATGAATAATTTTGTTTCTTCTGACGTGGACCTGATCCTGGCCAATGCCACCCTGCCGCTCCAGACAGCGGCCCAGGCCACAGCGGACATTCCTATTCTTGGAACCTCTGTGACAGACTACGGCAGCGCCCTTGGCATAGATGACTGGACAGGGATCACAGGGGTGAACATCTCGGGTACCAGCGACCTGGCCCCCATCTCTGAGCAGGAGGACGTGATGATGGAGCTCCTGCCGGATGTAAAGACCGTTGGCATCCTCTACTGCTCCGCGGAGTCCAACTCCAAGTACCAGGCGGAGATGTTTGAGAAGGAGCTGGAGGAGGACGGCGTGGACTACAAGGAGTACACGGCGGCGGACTCCAATGAGATCCAGTCTGTTGTGACCAGCGCGGTCCAGGAGGTGGACGCCATCTACATCCCGACAGACAACACCATGGCAGCCAACCCGGGCATCATCGACAATATCTGCCGGCCGGCAAAAGTCCCGGTAGTGGCCAGCGAGCAGGGCACATGCAGCGTGGCGGGGATAGCCACTCTGTGCATCAGCTACTATGAGCTGGGGTACACCACAGGCGAGATGGCCTATGACATCCTTGCAAACGGCGAGGACATCACGTCCATGGAAGTGCAGACAGCACCGGAGCCGACCAGGATGTACAATCCGGAGATATGTGAGGAGCTGGGCATCACGGTCCCGGAAGGATACGAGCCCATTGAGTCCGCATCTGCGGCAGAATAAGAGAAGAAAGGCAGAGGCAGAAAAATGATAGCAGAATATTTTCTTTCCCTGGACCCCCTGGCGCTGCTGCGGGCAATGCCGGGAACAGCGGCACAGGGGATCATATGGGGCATTATGGCACTGGGAGTTTATATAACCTACCGCATCCTTGATTTCCCGGACCTTACAGTGGACGGGTCTTTAGCTACAGGAGCGGCGACGGCGGTCATGCTGATCCAGGGAGGGATGAGCCCGGCGCTCTCCCTCGTGTTTGCACTGCTGGCAGGCATGGCGGCGGGGATGGTCACGGGCCTTCTCCACACGGGCCTTGGCATACCGGGGATCCTGGCCAGTATCCTGACCCAGGTATCCCTGTATTCCGTGAATCTGGGGATCATGGGGAAATCCAACCAGGGTATCAGCCTGACCCAGCAGGGGCTGGTGGCCTCCTCCAGATATGTGACAGGAGATGACAGAGTCTTTTTCTTCCTGAAGCTGATCCTGGGATGTCTGATCCTGGTGGCCATCGTCTACTGGTTTTTCGGGACCGAGATGGGCGCTGCCATCAGGGCCACGGGCTGCAATCCGCAGATGGCCCGGGCCCAGGGCATCAACACCAACTATACAAAGGTGCTGGCTCTGACCATATCCAATGGCCTGGTGGGCCTGTGCGGAGGCATCCTGGCCCAGTATCAGGGAGCGGCAGATGTAAATATGGGGCGTGGAGCCATCGTCATCGGGCTGGCAGCCGTGATCATCAGCGAAGTGATATTTGGCAGGCTCTGTGCGGGCAAAAAGATTGCCTTTGCCTACACGCTGGCCGCGGTGTTCGTGGGAGCCATCCTCTACTACGTGGCGTACGCGCTGGTACTCTGGCTGAAGATGCCTTCAGACTATATGAAACTGTTCTCCGCGCTTGTTGTTGCGGTGTTCCTGGCTGTGCCCTACTTAAAAGGCCGCTGGGCAGTGAGAAGGAGGGCCTAGGAAATGGGATACATGCTTGAGATAAAAAACATCCACAAGACATTCAACAAGGGGACGATCAACGAAAAGAAAGCCCTCGACGGAGTGGACCTGAACCTGACCCCGGGAGATTTTGTCACCATCATCGGTGGGAACGGAGCCGGGAAATCGACGACACTGAACGCCATAGCCGGAAGCTGGCTGGTGGACGAGGGGAATATCATCATAGACGGAGTGGACATTACCCGGCTGCCGGAGCACAAGAGAGCCGTCTATCTGGGGCGGGTGTTCCAGGATCCCATGACCGGCACCGCCTCCACCATGTCCATTGAGGAGAACATGGCCATCGCTGCCAGGAGAGGACACAGAAGAGGACTCAGATGGGGGATTTCCAGAAAAGAGAGAGAAGAGTTCAAGAAAAAGCTGGCGGCTCTGGGACTGGGGCTGGAGGAGCGCATCTCCACCAAGGTGGGGCTCCTGTCCGGCGGGCAGAGGCAGGCCGTGACCCTTCTCATGGCGGCCATCAAGAAGCCCAAGCTTTTGCTCCTGGACGAGCACACGGCTGCCCTGGACCCGAAGACGGCGAAGAAGGTGCTGGAGATTTCCGACAAAATTATCGAGGAGAACCAGCTCACGGCCATGATGGTTACCCACAATATGAAGGACGCCATCGCCCATGGCAACCGCCTCATCATGATGCACGAGGGACGCGTCATCTACGATGTGTCCGGCGAGGAGAAGCGGCAGCTCCATGTGTCTGACCTGCTGAAGAAATTCGAGGAGGTCAGCGGCGGAGAGCTGGACAATGACAGGATGATGCTGGGGTAGAGCGGATACAGGATATGAAAAAAGAAGCCCGACAGATGACGGGCTTCTTTTTTATGCCTTTTTAAATGATATCGTTTCTTCTGATGTATCCCGGTTCATTGGGGTCAGCCACAACCTCTTTCACGTGAGTGATCTTGGCGTGCTTATCCGCCACAATGTTCTCCAGGTGGACATCCGTGTCCACGATGACATCGGGAAGGAGCACGCAGTTTTTCACGACAGCCCCCTTCTTGATGACGCATCCGCGGCCAATGACAGAGTTCTCGATGGTTCCCTCGATGAGACAGCCGTTTGACACGATAGAGTTCTTTACATTGGAGCCCTCGAAATACTGGGTCGGACAGGAGTCATTGGTCCTCGTGTAGATGGGCCACTCATCCTCGAAGAGGCTGAGAGCCATCTTAAAGTCAATGAGGGAGATGTTCGCGTCATAATAGCTCTTGAAGTCGGTGATGGAGGCAAAGTATCCCCGGTGGGAGACGCCCCGTACATCCAGTTCCTCGCAGGCCACGTTCACGATGTCCGCCAGGCTGTACATGGAGGAGGTCTTGTGAGCCTTGCTCACCAGGTCGATGAAGAGCTCCTTTGACATCACATATGTGTCCATGAAGATGTGACGGTTCTTTGCGGTGCCCCGGTTCATCTCCAGAGACAGGACGCCCTTCTGCTTGTTCAGATTGACTGTGTTGCAGTTCAGGAAGTGCTCCTTTGCGTCGTCTGTGGAGTGATAGAGGAGAGTGATGTCCGCCTCGGAGTCGATGTGGGTCTGGAGCAGCTCGCTGAAATCCTGTGAGTAGATCATGTAGCTGGGCGCAATGACCACATAGTCGCAGTTTACATTGCGGATGCACTCCATATTTTCCTGGAAGGCGGCGATATCGTTGTTGTAGATATCGTGCTCCAGACCTGTCTCCGAGAACAGGATGTGGAGCCTTCCGCGCTTGGAGTTAATGTTATAGTGACGCCCGGTTCCCAGGTGCTCTGCCAGAGAACGGGGTTTTCTGCGGATATATACCTGGATCTGGTCAATGCCGCTGTTGCTCATATTTGAGATGGGGAAATCGATGACGCGGTACCGTCCCAGGAAGGAGAAGGCGCCGATAGGGCGGTAAGCCTGCATCCCCTCTACCCAGATGTGGTTTCCGGAAAAGTTTACAATACCAAATGCTTTCGCCATATTACTCAACCCCCTTTACGCGTTTGGAGACCAGCTCGATATGCTCACTGTCAGCGCTGCCGACCTGTGCCTCTTTTCCAATCTTTACGTTGTCAGCTACGAGAGCGCGCTGGACAACAGCACCTTCCGCAACCTCCGCGCCCGGCATGAGCACGCTGTCGATAATCTTCGCGCCTGCGCCCACTCTTGCCCCGGTAAACAGAACGGAGTTCTTGACGGAACCCTCGATGACACAGCCCTGCGTGATGAAGGCTCTGTCGATCTCGGCATCAGGACCTATGTACTGTGGGAGCGCCACCGCGTCCTCCGTGTATATCTTCCAGGTGGAGTCATTCAGGTCCAGCTCATTGTTCTTGTCCAACAGGTCCATGTTTGCCTCCCACAGGGAGTCGATGGTCCCCACATCCTTCCAGTAGCCCTTGAACTTGTAGGCCACCAGCTTTTTGCCGTCATTCAGCATGGCGGGTATGATGTCCTTGCCGAAGTCATGGCTGGAGTCCGGATCTTTCATGTCGGCCGTCAGCATCTTGCGGAGCAGCTTCCAGTTGAAGATGTAGATGCCCATGGAAGCCAGATTGCTCTTGGGCTCGGCCGGCTTCTCCTGGAATTCCACGATGCGGCCCTCCTCGTCCGTGTTCATGATGCCGAAGCGGCTCGCCTCTCTCATGGGAACCTCGATGACGGCGATGGTGGCATCTGCGTCATGCTCCTTGTGGTAGGCCAGCATCTTTGCGTAGTTCATCTTGTAGATGTGGTCGCCGGAGAGGATGAGAAGGTACTCCGGAGAGTAGGAGTCTATAAAATCAATATTCTGTGAGATGGCGTCTGCGGTTCCCCTGTAGACGTTCAGATCCACGTCCGCTTTCTCGCGGGGCGGGAGTACGTACACACCGCTGTCCCTCGCGTCCAGTCCCCAGCGGCGTCCCGCTGCCACATAGCTGTTCAGCTGAATGGACTCATACTGTGTGAGGACTCCGACTACATCAATGCCGCTGTTGGCACAATTGCTGATGGGGAAATCGATGATCTTGTATTTACCGCCATATGAAACGGCAGGCTTGGCAACCTTATTGGTCAGCTCGTGCAGCCTTGAACCACGGCCGCCGGCTAAAATCATGGCTAACATATTGTTCTGTTTCATAATATGCGCCCTCCTCCTTTACTGTGATATACAATATTATATAATTCTTGAGCGGCACTTTCCATAATAATTTGTGAAAAATTTAAGAAAATTTGTAAAAAATGATGCGAAAACAGGGGTATAATTTTTTTTATCTGTGGAAAATTAAAAAAAATCAACTGAGAGTAGAAAAAAAGTTGCAGTTGGAGTGAATTTAATGTATGGTATTGGGAAAGAGCTGATTGTCTTTGAATTAACAAAGAGACAAAGAAATGAAATGGGGAAAAGTATGCAGAAAAAATTTAAAAAAGCAGTAAGTCTGGAAGCGTTTGTCTTCCTGGCGGTCTTTATTGCCATTTTCGGAGGACTGGCGGCCGTGATGGGCGGAGCCAACATGATGCAGACACTTATGAACACAGCCTATCAGCTTCTGATCGACACGGTATTCAATATCATGGCCATCGCGGTCATCGCCGGCGCGGCTTCGGGAGCCCTCTCGGAGTTTGGTGTGATCGCGCTTGTAAACAAGGCGATCACACCGCTGATGAAGCCGCTGTACGACCTGCCCGGCGCGGCTTCTCTGGGGATCATGACCACGTATCTGTCAGATAACCCGGCGATCCTGGGCCTGGCGGAGGACACCAATTTCCGGAAGTATTTCAAAAAGTATCAGCTTCCGGCGCTGACTAACCTGGGGACGGCGTTTGGAATGGGACTCATCGTTACCACCTTCATGCTGGGCATCAGCCTTCCGGGAGAGAATGTGGGAATGGCGGCCCTCATCGGAAATGTGGGCGCTATCATCGGAAGTATCATCAGCGTGCGGATCATGATGCTCTTTACAAAAAAGGAATTCGGTGTGACAGAGTACTGCATGCCGGAGGCGGAGGGGGAGTCCATTGACGACCTCCTCAACAAGCGTCAGGTACGAGGCGGCAGTGTGGGAGGAAGACTCCTGGAGTCCCTGCTGGACGGCGGAAAGAACGGTGTGGATGTGGGTATGGCCATCATCCCCGGCGTCCTGGTCATCTGCACGATCGTGATGATGCTTACCAACGGCCCTTCTGCCGACGGTACATATACAGGAGCGGCCTACGAGGGAGTGGCACTCCTTCCCTGGCTGGGAGAAAAGATCGACTTCATCCTGACTCCGCTGTTCGGGTTCTCCTCCGCCTCTGCCGTGGCAGTGCCGGTTACGGCCCTGGGAGCGGCGGGAGCAGCCATCGGCCTTGTGCCGGACATGGTGTCCGCAGGATCTGTCCATGCAAATGACATCGCGGTGTTTACAGCTATGTGTATGTGCTGGAGCGGCTACCTGAGCACACATGTGGGAATGATGTCAGCCCTGAAGTGCCCGCACATGACGGGAAAGGCGATCATCAGCCATACCATCGGCGGCCTGTGCGCCGGTGTGGCGGCAAACTTCCTGTTCAAACTGGTAACTATGATATAATGGCCACGGCGTGGTTATTATACATGCGGCGGAAAGACATACAGCTCAGCAAAAAAGGACTATGCACCTGCACAGTCCTTTTTGTTTTGCTTTTTTTATTTTGTCAGGACCTCCACGCCGGTCTCTGTGACAAGCACCATATATTCCACCTGGGCGGACAGGCCGTCGTCGATGGTGTAGACAGTCCAGCCGTTCTCCTCGTCGATGAAAAAGTCCGGACTCCCCTCGTTGATCATGGGCTCGATGGTGAACATCATGCCGGGCACCAGGATCATCTCGCTTCCCTTGGGCGTGACGTAGCTGACGAAGGGTTCCTCGTGGAACTCCAGGCCGATGCCGTGGCCGCCGATGTCCTCCACCACAGAGTAGCCGTTGGCCTGTGCGTGGGAATTGATGGCCCAGGCGATATCGCCTAAGTGGCCCCAGGGCTTAGCGGCGGCAAGTCCCAGCTCCACGCACTCTCTCGTGACCCGGACAAGCTTCTCTGCCCGGGGAGTGATCTCCCCGATGGTGAACATGCGGGAGGCATCGGAGAAATAGCCATTTAATATAGTAGAGACATCCACGTTGATGATGTCCCCCTCCCGGAGGATCTCGTTTTCATCCGGTATGCCGTGGCAGACCACATTGTTGATGGAGGTGCACACGCTCTTCGGGAAGCCCTCGTAGTTCAGCGGGGCGGGGATGCCTCCGTGAGAGACGGTGTAGTCGTACACCAGCCTGTCTATCTCGGCGGTGCTCATGCCCGCCTTTATGTGGGCGGCCACATGGTCCAGAACCGCCGTGTTCAGGTCGGCGCTCCTTCTGATCTCCCTTATCTGCTCCGGGGTCTTGAGAAGGGACCTGTCCGGGACGATCTCGCCTTTGGCGGCCAGGGACCAGAGTTTGATGTCCAGTTTATCCATAAGTTCGTTACCAGCTTTCTGTTTGATTTCCGGAAACGCAGGGCGCTCCCTTTAACAGTATACTCGTTTTTGGGCGTCAGGTAAAGAGAGGGAAGGGGCGGAAGCCTGTTTTTTCCTTGTACCCCCTTTGAAAATAGGGTATAATATGTTAGGTATAAAAAGGAAGGAGTGATCAGACTATGTTGCGGATAGGAATGCTTACCAGCGGCGGCGACTGTCAGGCGCTGAATGCTGCCATGCGTGGAGTTGTAAAAGGAGTGTGTTCAAAGAGAAATGATGTGGAGATCTATGGGTTCCAGGATGGCTATAAGGGCCTTATTTACTCAAATTTCCAGATGCTCACTTCCAGAGATTTCTCGGGAATACTGACAAGGGGAGGAACCATTCTGGGGACTTCCAGGCAGCCTTTCAAATTAATGAGGGTACCCGACGAAAACGGGCTTGACAAAGTGGAGGCTATGAAGCACACCTATCACAAGCTGAATCTGGATTGCCTTGTGATTTTAGGCGGAAATGGGACGCACAAGACAGCAAACCTTCTCCGAGAGGAGGGGCTGAATGTGATCACGCTTCCGAAGACCATTGACAACGACCTCTGGGGAACCGACATGACATTTGGATTTCAGAGTGCCGTAGACATAGCGACAGATACCATCGACAGGATCCACACCACAGCCACATCCCATAGCCGTGTCTTTATCGTGGAGGTCATGGGACATAAGGTTGGCTGGGTGACTCTTCATGCAGGTATCGCCGGCGGGGCGGATATCATTCTTCTTCCGGAGATTCCCTATGATATCAAGGTGGTCGTGGATGCCATCAAGAAGAGGGCGGCTGAAGGCAAACATTTTACAATCATTGCTGTAGCTGAAGGCGCTATTTCCAAGGATGACGCAAAGCTCTCCAAAAAGGAACTGAAGGCAAAGAAGGCGAAAGAGAATTATCCGTCTGTGGCTTATGAGATCGCAGAGCGGATCCAGAAGAAGATGGATCAGGAAGTCAGGATCACTGTGCCGGGCCACACCCAGAGAGGCGGTTCGCCTTGCCCTTACGACAGAGTGCTGGCCACCAGACTGGGAGCTGCGGCCGCGGAGCGGATCCTGGAGGGAGATTTCGGCTATATGATGGCGATAAAGAGCGGCGAGATCACGAAAGTGCCTCTTGCGGAAGTGGCAGGAAAGCTGAAATGTGTGGACCCGGAGGCCGGCATCATCCAGGAAGCCAGGATGACAGGTATCAGCTTCGGGGATAGATAATATGAAAGAGACTGATAAGAAGGAGTGCAGCAGATGAGCTACACAGCGTTATACCGGAAATTCCGACCCAGTGAGTTTGAGGATGTCAAAGGGCAGGATGCGATCGTAACTACATTAAAAAATCAGATACAGACAGACAGGATCGGACATGCCTATCTCTTCTGCGGGACAAGGGGAACAGGTAAAACTACGGTGGCGAAGATATTTGCAAAAGCTGTCAACTGCCAGCACCCGGTGGAGGGAAGCCCCTGCGGTCAGTGTGACATGTGCCGGTCCATAGCGGCCGGCACTTCTATGAATGTGATCGAGATCGACGCGGCGTCCAACAACGGCGTGGACAACATCCGGGAGATCCGGGAGGAAGTGGCCTACCGCCCCACGGAAGGGCGGTACAAGGTCTACATCATCGACGAGGTTCATATGCTGTCCATAGGAGCTTTCAACGCGCTTTTAAAAACGCTGGAGGAACCGCCGGAATACGTCATTTTTATTCTGGCAACGACAGAGGCTCACAAGATACCGGTGACCATCCTGAGCAGATGCCAGCGGTATGATTTCAAGAGGATCTCCATCGAGACCATTTCCGGAAGGCTGCGTGAGCTGATCGAAAAGGAGAACCTGGATGTAGAGGACAAGGCGGTGCGCTATATCGCCAGGATGGCTGACGGCTCCATGAGAGATGCCCTGAGCCTTCTTGACCAGTGCACAGCCTTTTATATCGGTCAGCGTCTCACCTACGACAATGTCCTGGAAGTGCTGGGCGCGGTGGATGCGGACGTGTTCAGCCGTCTGCTGCGTGAGCTGCTGGAGCGGGATGTGAAAAAAGTCATCGAGACCGTGGATGAGCTGGTCATGCAGGGGCGGGAGCTGTCCCAGATGGCGGCGGACTTTACCTGGTATCTGCGGAACCTTCTCCTGGTGAAAAGTTCGGAGGAGATGGAGGATGTGCTGGATGTGTCCACGGAGAACCTGGCCAGGATCAAGGAAGAATCCCAGATGATCGAGACGGATGAGCTGATCCGCTATATCCGCATCTTTTCTGAGTTGACGGGCAAGCTGAAATATGCGGCCCAGAAGAGGGTGCTGCTGGAAGTCACCTTTATCCGCCTGTGCCGTCCCCAGATGGAGACAAGCCAGGACACCCTTCTGTCCAGGATACGGGCCCTGGAGGCGGAAGTGCAGAAGATGAGCGAGGTGGGAGTGGCCGCTGCGCCGGGACAGACGGTCCGGGTGGTCAGAGAGGAAGCCAGGGAACCTGCGCCGGCGCCGAAGCTTCCCAAAGCGCTCAGCGAAGACGTGAAGGCAGTGGCGGCAGATTTCAGGTCCGTGGCCCAGGAGGCTTCCCCCATGCTTCGGAGCTATCTGAAGAAGGCCCGCCTGACTGCAGGGGAAAATGACCGGCTCATGATCGTCCTGGAGGACGAGGTGAGCGCTGCCTTTGTGGCGAAACCGGAGCACCGGGAAGAGATCGAGAGGCTGATCGCCGAGAAGACAGGCAAGCAGATGGAGGTGGATGTCCGCCAGGTGGAAGAGGGCAGACGCTTCGAGGACAGCTTTGTGGATATTGAGAAGCTGATCCATATGGATATTACGATAGAAGATTAAGGAGGAATATTATGGCAAGACGCGGAGGATTTCCGGGAGGCATGCCCGGAAACATGGCAAATCTTATGAAGCAGGCGCAGAAAATGCAGCGCCAGATGGAAGAGCAGGCAAAGGAGATGGAGACAAAAGAGTTCACTGCCACAGCCGGTGGCGGGGCAGTGGAAGTGACTGTGTCCGGTACCAAGAAAGTGCTGAAGGTAAAACTGGACGAAGAGGCAGTGGATCCGGATGATGTGGAGATGCTGGAAGATATGATCGTGGCAGCTGTGAACGAGGCCCTTGAGAAAGTGGATCAGGAGTCAGCGGCCGGCATGTCCAAATTTACAGGAGGAATGGGCGGCGGGATGCCGGGCCTGTTCTAGGACAGAAGCGGCGGTGAAACAGAATGGATTACTACAGCAGTCAGATAAGCCGTCTCATTGAGCAGTTTTCCAGGCTGCCGGGGATCGGTCCCAAGTCGGCCCAGCGGCTGGCTTTCCATCTCATCAGCATGCCAAAAGAACAGGTCCATGAGCTGGCCCAGTCCATTGTGGAGGCCAGGGACAATGTGCGCTACTGCGCCAAGTGCTGCACGCTGACAGACCAGGAAGTCTGCCCGATCTGCGCCAATCCGGACAGGGATCACAGGACCATCATGGTGGTGGAGACGCCCAGGGACCTGGCTGCCTATGAAAAGACAGGTAAGTACAGTGGGGTCTACCATGTGCTCCACGGGGCCATCTCCCCCATGCTGGGGATCGGTCCCGGAGATATCCGCCTCAAAGAGCTGATGGAGCGACTGCGGGATGATGTGGATGAGGTGATCATAGCGACCAACTCCAGCCTGGAAGGAGAAACCACAGCCATGTATATCAGCAAGCTTATCAAGCCGGTGGGGATCAAGGTGAGTCGGATCGCAAGCGGCGTGCCTGTGGGAGGAGATCTGGAGTATATAGATGAAGTGACGCTCCTTCGGGCGCTGGAAGGAAGAACGGAGATATAGAGGATGGCAGGAAAGAAAAAAGTGACTTCGACAGATATTGCCCGGGCGGCAGGCGTGTCACAGTCTACTGTCTCCATGGTGCTGAACCGGAAGTACAATGTGTCTTTCTCGAAAGAGACGGTCAAAAAGGTGGAGGAGGCAGCGGAAGAGCTGGGCTATGTCCTGCCGAGACGGAAAACACGGAAAGAAAGCCGCCGGGAGAAACTCCTGGTGGTCTTTTGCTCTAACCTCACCAACCCCTACTATGTCATGCTCCTGCAGGGGATCGAACTGCGGGCAAAAGAGCAGGGATACGGACTCTTTGTCTGCAACACCCAGAGAGATCTGCGGATGGAAGAGCGCTATCTGAAAATGATGAATGAGCTGCACCCGGTGGGGATTATCTACACCTGCAATCCCAGCCACTGTTTTATGGACAGGGTGGAAAAGCTGGCGGATGAGATCCCGGTGGTGATCGTCAACAACCAGAATGAGCATCTGAACGTGGATGCGGTGGAGCTGGACAACTCCAAACTTGGCAGGATCATGGCCCGCCATCTACTGGAGTTGGGACACAGAAAAGTTGCTTATATAGCACCTCCGTTGACTGTGCGGCAGAAGCAGAGGTCAAAGCGGGTGGAAGGATTTTTAAAAGAATTCGAGAGAGCCGGGCTTAAGGATCAGGTGATCATCAAGGCTGCAGACGAGGAGATCGATCTGGATATTGCTCACATCGACTCGGAGTACAAGATCGGCTACGAACTCACCAGGGAGCTTCTGGAGGAACAGAGGGATGTGACAGCCATTGTGGGGCTGAACGACATGATCGCCTTTGGGATTCTGGATGCTCTCCAGGAGGCCAAGCTGAAAGTCCCCGGAGATGTGTCTGTCATGGGGTGCGACAACACGCTGTTCGCCAGCATGCACAAAATGTCCCTCACCACCATTGAGCACTTTGTCATCTTTAAAGGCCGGGATGCCTGCGATATCATAATGAAGAAGATTGACAGCAGGAGGGAAAAATACACGGAGGTAGAGCCTATCAGCACCTACCATGTGGAGTATGAACCGAAGCTGATCATCCGGGGGACCACGTCCTATCCGAAGAGCAGAAAAAAGAAAAATTAATGTATTTTGAAAAAATATTAATAATAAAATGTAATTCCGTTTCCTTACAGTAATGAAGCAAACTCCGGAAAAGGATGTTTCCGTCCATGTTAACAAGGATTTAACATGAGATATAGAAAAATAGAATTAATAATTGTACATTATTAATTGAAAGAATTATTAATAAAAAAGACCCCCTATTGACCACCTCCTTTCCTATGGGATATAATTTAGACAAATGGGCTTAGGCCAGACGTTCAACGAATCAAGGAGGAAGAAAAATGAAGTTTTTTATCGACACAGCCAAGGTGGAAGACATTAAAAAAGCAAATGACATGGGTGTTATCTGCGGTGTAACGACCAACCCGTCACTGATCGCAAAAGAGGGCCGGGTGTTCGAGGAAGTGATCGCTGAGATCGCATCTATCGTGGACGGACCGATCAGCGGAGAGGTAAAGGCTACTACCACAGATGCTGAGGGTATGATCAAAGAGGGACGCGAGATCGCAAAGATCCATCCGAACATGGTTGTAAAGATCCCCATGACTGTGGAGGGGCTTAAAGCCTGCAAGCAGCTTACAGCTGAGGGCATCAAGACAAATGTGACCCTGATCTTTACTGCAAACCAGGCGCTTCTGGCAGCAAGAGCAGGCGCCACCTATGTATCTCCTTTCCTGGGACGTCTCGATGACATCTCTGTGAGAGGTGTGGACCTGATCCGTGAGATCGCTGAGATCTTTGCAGTTGCCGGAGACATCGACACACAGATCATCGCAGCCAGCGTCCGCAATCCGATGCACGTGACAGACTGTGCACTGGCAGGCGCAGACATTGCCACAGTTCCCTACGCAGTGATCGAGAAGATGACAAAACATCCTCTGACAGATGCGGGAATTCTTAAATTCCAGGAAGACTACAAGGCAGTTTTCGGAGAATAATACACAAGTAAGGAAACGATAAACACCAGGAGGCATTTTTCATGAACAAATTAGAACTTATGAAGACTGCAAACGAGGTCCGCAAAGGTGTCATCACAGCCACCCACAGCGCGAAGTCCGGTCATCCGGGCGGATCTCTGTCAGCAGCAGATATTTTTACCTATCTTTATTTTGAAGAAATGAACATCGATCCAAAAGATCCCAAAAAGACCGACAGAGACCGCTTTGTTCTCTCCAAGGGCCACACAGCGCCGGGATACTACGCTGCTCTGGCAAACAGAGGGTTCTTCCCGGTAGAGGATCTGACTACACTGCGTCACACCGGTTCCTATCTGCAGGGACATCCGGATATGAAGCACATTCCGGGTGTGGACATGTCCTCCGGCTCTCTTGGACAGGGCATCTCCGCAGCAGTTGGAATGGCTATCTCCGCTAAGCTGTCCGGCGATGATTACCGGGTATACACGCTGCTTGGCGACGGCGAGATCCAGGAGGGACAGGTGTGGGAGGCATCCATGCTGGCAGCCCACAGAAAACTGGACAACCTTGTGGTGATCGTGGACAACAACAACCTCCAGATCGACGGGGCTATCACAGAAGTAAACTCACCTTATCCGATTGATAAGAAATTTGAGGCATTCAACTTCCATGTGATCAACATAGATGGACATGACTTTGACGCCATCGATGCTGCCTTCAAAGAGGCAAAGACAGTGAAGGGCCAGCCTACAGCTATCATCGCAAAGACAGTGAAGGGCAAAGGCGTATCTTTCATGGAGAACCAGGCATCCTGGCACGGAGCCGCTCCCAACGATGAGCAGTACAAGACTGCTATGGAAGAATTAGAAAAGGCAGGTGAAGCATTATGTCAGATGTAAAGAAGATCGCAACAAGAGAAAGCTACGGTAATGCTTTAGTAGAATTAGGAAAGAAACATGCGGATGTCGTTGTTCTGGACGCTGACCTGGCAAACGCCACAAAGACAGGCACATTCAAGAAAGAATTTCCGGAGCGCCACATCGACTGCGGTATCGCTGAGAGCAACATGATGGGCGTGGCGGCAGGTATCGCCACCACAGGCAAGGTTCCCTTTGCCAGCTCTTTCGCCATGTTTGCGGCTGGCCGTGCTTTTGAGCAGGTCCGCAACTCCATCGGCTATCCCAAGCTGAACGTAAAGATTGGAGCTACACATGCAGGTATCTCTGTAGGTGAGGACGGCGCTACCCACCAGTGCAACGAGGACATCGCCCTTATGAGAACGATCCCGGGTATGGTAGTCATCAACCCCTCCGACGACGTGGAAGCGAAAGCAGCTGTTGAGGCAGCTTACGAGCATCAGGGACCAGTATATCTGCGTTTCGGCAGACTGGCTGTGCCGGTGATCAACGACAATCCGGATTATAAATTTGAGCTTGGAAAAGCTGTGACACTGCGGGAAGGAACAGATGTGACCATCATCGCTACAGGTCTTCCTGTATCCGAGTCCCTGGCGGCAGCTGAGAAGCTGGCGGCAGATGGCATCAGCGCGGAGGTCATCAATATCCACACCATCAAACCTCTTGACGAGGAGGCTGTGATCAAGGCAGCAGCCAAGACGGGAAAGATCGTGACAGTGGAGGAGCACTCCATCATCGGCGGCCTGGGAAGCGCTGTCTGCGACGTAGTGGCTGAGAAAGCACCTGCAAAAGTGATGAAGATCGGTATCAACGATACGTTCGGAGAGTCCGGTCCGGCTGTCGAGCTGGTCAAGAAATACGGCCTGGACAGCGAAAGCATTTACACAAAAGTAAAAGAGTTCCTGAAATAAGAGGACAGGATATACAGAAGAGGAGCTGGCTTTTTGGCCGGCTCTTTTTCTATATATAGACACAGAGAAAAAGAGAAACAGTCCGAAAACGTCGAAGGCGGAGGGAAAATAACGTAAATTTCCATGGACAGGCTCCACTAAATGCTAAAATGCGCAAAAACCGTGTGCTATGATAAGCAAAAATATCCAGTGAGGTGAGAGTATATGGAAAGAAAATTTCCCAAAAATGTCAGGCAGGTAGGAAATGTTTCGGATATTCCAAAGATTTATTTGGAAGACTACGTGGATACCTACCTCGATCAGTTGAGGTCGCGGGCCAAGGAAGAGCCCACAGGCGCGCTGCTGCTGGGGGAGAATGCAGTGGTGGAAGGACTGGAATGTGTCTATATAACCGGAGCGGTTCGGATCGAAGAGGTGTCGGAGGAAAATGGCGAAATCTGTATCAGCGACCCGGCCAGGGAGGCGGCTCTCAGAGAGTGTGCAGAGTATTTCCCCGGCAGGGATGTAGTTGGGTGGGCTCTGGCCGCGCCCGGCAGACCCCTTGTGCTCAGCGGCAGTATGGTGCAGATCCACGAGCAGCTGGGCCTGAAGAAAAACAGTATTTTTATTATGAAGCATCCCGAGGAGGATGAGGAGATTTATTTTGCATATAAATTTCACGAGCTGATGCAGATGGGCGGATATTACATATTTTATGAAAAAAATCCGGATATGCAGAATTATATGATCAATACGCGCAAACAGATCGGCGTTACACCCAGTGAAGTGGTTGAGGATCGAGCTGCAAAGAATTTTCGTTCTGCAGTAAAGGAAAAACTCGAGGCGCAGGAGCAGAGGAGCAATTCCCACCTTGTATACCTGACGAGTGTTCTGCTGGTAGTCGTTGTGCTGGCCATCGGTATCTCAGCCATGAATAATTATGACAAAATGAACTCCGTACAGTCCTCCATAGAGACCCTCTCGAAATCTGTACAGGGAAGCAGTGAAAACACAGTGACTGCCGAGGAGGATGTAACTACAGATCAGCAGGAGGAACAGCCGGACGACGCAGACGCCTCAGATGCCGCCGCAGATACCGGGGATGTGCAGACCGGGGATACCGGGGTATCCATCCAGGAGGGGGAGAGCGGAGAGGAGTACTATACCGTGCAGAGAGGTGACACGCTGGATAAGATCAGCCTGAAACTTTACGGGACCACAGATGAGGCGGAGGCTATCTGCAAAATGAACGGCCTTACAGACGGGAACCTGATCTTCATCGGCCAGAAACTGCTGCTTCCCTGATATGAAGGCTGTGACCGGTGAGGCGTGCCCTCGTTGGGATTGCTACTTGAGAACTGGAGGATGTATGTTATAATAACCACATGGACAGCAAACCATAGAAGAAAATGAGGTTGATGTATGAGGCAAAAGATAAGAGACAGATTTCGCATCCTGAGGGACAGAGAGCAGGATCCCGGACAGCAGCCGGGAGAGCTGGAACATGATCCCACCATGCAGGAGCTGGATGCGCAGGTGAAGGACTACAGAAAAAGGACCCGACGGCGGATGATCATCGCAGCTGCGGCTGTGGTCCTGGTTCTGGTGGGGGTGTTTTTAGTGATCAATCTCCAGACCTACACTTCCGTGAGGATCATAGATGTATACGAGGCAGAAGACGCCGGAAACAGCAGTTACCGGGAATTCGGGGACGGAGTGCTCAAGTACAGCCGGGACGGCATTGTCCTGATGGACAGTAAAGGGGAGGAGGTGTGGAACCAGTCTTATCAGATGCAGAATCCGATGGTTTCCGCATTCGGAGATGCCGCGGTTGTGGCGGATAAAGGCGGGAACAGCATGATCGTGGTAGATCAGGAGGGGGTGAAAGGTGAGATCGAGACCACGCTTCCCATAGAAAAAGTGGCAGTGTCCTCCCAGGGAATTGTGGCGGCAGTACTGCACGGGGATGGTGACCCCCAGATCGTCTGCTATGACGCGGCGGGGAATATCCTTGCAGAGCTGGACACCACAGTGACCGGAAACGGCTATCCGCTGGATATCAGTCTCTCGGAGAATGGACAGCTTCTCCTGGTATCTTACATGACCGTGCAAAACGGCCGTACAGTTTCCAATATTTATTATTACAATTTTGGTGAGGCGGGAGCTCAGGCAGAGAACTATGAGGTGCTGACAGATACATATGAAGATGTGATAGCGCCCACTGCCTTTTTTATGGATGGGGATACATCCGCCGTAGTGGGGAATGACAGAGTGCTGATCTACCGGGGGCAGGATACACCCACCCTTCAGAATACCATTGAGCTGGATAAGCAGATTAAAAGTGCTTTCTACAGTCCTTCTTATATAGGACTGGTGCTGAAGAATGAGGGGGAGGCAGGATATGAGCTGCGCCTTTATAATAAGAGCGGCAGCATGGTCATGTCGGAGAAATTTACCGGAGACTACTCGAATGTGAAGATATGCGGCATGCAGGTCATCATGTACGGCGGGACGCAGTGCAGTGTGTTCACCCGGGCTGGCGTTCACAAGTTTGAAGGGGAGATGGATGAGGCGATCCTGGAAATGTTCCCTGTTTTTGGAGTCAATAAATACATAGTGATGAATGCAAACGGGATGGAAGTTGTCCGGTTTGTAAAATAAGGAGAAAATATGGATTGGGTGATCATAGCTACAGGATTGATTTTCCTCATATGCGTAATCGTAGGCCTATACAGAGGAGCGGTCAAGATCGCGGTTTCCCTGGTGGCCACAGTCGTTACATTTATTCTGGTGTTTTTCCTGACGCCCTACGTCAGCCAGGGGATCATGTCAGTTACACCGCTGGATGAGATGATCGAAAGTCAGGCGGAGCAGTCTATCATAGGGATGGCGTCCTCTGTCCTCCAGGGAGAAGGAGATGAAGGCGAGACAGGGCTCACGGTGGAAAACGTGCGGCGGGTCCTGGAGTCTGCCGGCATCACAGAAGCCCAGCTGAACGCGGCGGGCATTACGGTAGAGGATATTGTAAATGGAAATGTTACCAGCGATGAGCTGGCGCAGTATGGCATATCCAGCAGCCTTCTGGACGGATTGCAGGGGGACGACGGAGATGCGGAGAGCGTGCTGGAAGGTGTGGAGATCCCGCGGGATACCCAGATCGCGGCGATAGAGGGGGCGGATATACCAGGCGTGTTCAAAGCACTTCTTCTAAATAACAATAACAGCGAGATGTATGAGGAACTGGGGGCAGAGAACTTTATAGAATATATCTCGGCTTACGCGGCAAGGCTGATCATCAATATTCTTGCTTTTATCCTGACGTTTGTGATCATAACGGTGGTGATGCGGGCCATCATCTTTGCGCTGGATATTGTGGCAAATCTTCCGGTGCTTGGTTTTTTCAACCGTCTTGGCGGGGCGCTGCTTGGGGCGGCAGGCGGACTGATCATCGTGTGGATCCTCTTTATGATCATTACGATGCTGTATACCACCTCCTTTGGGCGGGAGGCTTACGACGTGATCCAGGGAAATGATATTCTCCGGGTGATCTATGAGTACAACCCTGTCCTGAAGATGGCGGTCTCCTTTAAATAAAAAGCCTGAACATAAATAAAATCAAAAAAATGAAAAAAAGCATTGACAGTATGCAAGTATGATGATATTATAAAAATCCACCACGCAAGAGGGTGGATTTTTTGCCGGATAAGAGCAGCGCGGGAGCGTGGTTTAGCAACATCCGCAAAAAAATGTCTTTCAAAAAGAAAGAAAAACTTGAAAAAAGTTGTTGACAAATCGGAAGCGACATGATAGGATATAGAAGTTGTCGCTGAGATGCGAAAACAGAACAAAGAACCTTGATAACTGAACAATAGACAACGACCCTGAAAATTTCTAAGAG